>JAFXRX010000156.1 GCA_017526045.1 Opitutales bacterium | reverse complement strand
GACGTAAAAGACGACATGGCGTCGCGCTACAAGATGAAAAAGCTCGACGAGGCGGGGCTTTACGAAGCCGAAATCCCCAAGCGCGGCATATTTTCCTACCGCCTGCGCACGACGACCTACGCGGGCGAAGTCAGGCAGTTTTACGACCCTTACTCGTTTTTGCCCACGCTTAACGACGACGATTTGTATTTGATAGGCAAGGGCGACGAGCACAGAATTTACGACAAGCTCGGCTCGCACATAAAAGATTTTGGCGGCGTCAAGGGCACCGCGTTTACCGTCTGGGCGCCGACTGCAAGGCGCGTTAGCCTCGTTGGCAATTTCAACGAATGGGACGGACGCTACCACCAGATGCGCATGCTCGGCTCTTCGGGCATTTGGGAAATTTTCGTGCCCGGGCTCTTGGCGGGAACGAAGTACAAATACGAAATCCTGCCCGAAAACTCCGACACGCCTTTTTTGAAAACCGACCCGTACGCGATTTCCTTCGAGCCTTCGCCCTACAACGCGGCGATTGTCGCGGATATTTCCGGCTACAAGTGGGGCGACTCCGAGTGGATGCAAGCCCGCGCAAAAACCGACTGGCGCAAGAAGCCGCTTTCGGTTTACGAAGTGCATTTGGGCTCCTGGAAGCGCAAGCCCGACGACGGCTTCCGACCGCTGGGGTATTCGGAAATCGCGGGCGAGCTTGCCGCGTACTGCAAGCAGATGGGCTTTACGCACGTCGAATTTTTGCCGCTTTCAGAATATCCGTTCGAGGGCTCATGGGGCTACCAGGTTACGGGCTTTTACGCGCCCACGCAGCGGTACGGCTCGCCGCTTGACTTCATGCGCATGATAGACAAGCTGCACTCCGAGGGCATTGGCGTGATAATGGACTGGGTTCCCGCGCACTTCCCGCGCGACTTCTTCGCCCTTGCGCGCTTCGACGGCTCATGCCTTTACGAGCACTCCGACCCCCGCCAGGGCGAGCAGCGCGACTGGGGAACTCTCTGCTTCAACTACGGCCGCCACGAAGTCCGCAATTTCCTAATAGGCAGCGCGCTTGCGTGGTTTGAGCGTTTTCACATCGACGCTCTCAGGGTCGACGCCGTCGCCTCTATGCTTTATCTGGACTATTCGCGCCGCGACGGCGAATGGGTGCCCAACAAATTCGGCGGCAACGAAAATCTGGAGGCGATAGATTTCCTGCGCAAGACAAATTCGCTCGTGAAAAAATATTTCCCGGGATCTATGATGATTGCGGAGGAGAGCACCGCCTTTGCGGGCATTACAAAGCCCGTCGAAGAGGGCGGCTTGGGCTTCGACTTCAAGTGGAACATGGGCTGGATGCACGACACTCTCGCCTACATGCGCGAAGACCCAATAAACCGCAAATACCACCACAACGAGCTGACCTTCCCCGGAATTTACCAGTTTACGGAAAATTTTATATCGGTTTATTCGCACGACGAAGTGGTGCACGGCAAAGGCTCCATGGTAAACAAAATGGGAGGCGCGTATTGGGGCGATAAAATCGCGAACCTGCGCGCGCTGTACGCCTACATGTGGTTCTGGCCGGGCAAAAAGACGCTCTTTATGGGCAGCGAATTCGGGCAGTCGCGCGAATGGAAATACGACGAGTCTTTGGACTGGCACTTCCTCGAATACCCCGAGCACGAAGGCATCCGCCATGTAGTTTCCGACGCCGCCAACATCTACAAAAACGACCCGCACCTCGCCGAAAACGATTTGAACGCGCAGGCGTTTTCGTGGATAAACTGCAACGACGGCAACAACTCCGTAATTTCGTTTTTGCGCTACGCGGGCAGCTCGATTTACGCCGTTGTCTGCAACTTCACTCCCGTATTGCGCCGCGGCTACCGCATAGGCCTGCCCAAGAAGGGGCAGTGGAGCGAAATTCTGAATACCGACGCGGAAATTTACTGCGGCACGGGCGAGGGCAACCAGGGCAAAATCTCCGCCGAGGACGTCCCCTCCGACAACATGCAGTATTCAGCCTCGATTACGCTGCCGCCGATGTCGACATTCGTATTCAAAATTTGACTTCGGCAAAACCCCCGCGCAAAAAAAAGACGCCCGAAAAAAGGCGTCTTTTTTTTGTTTTTGAAAAAAGTGCGGAAATTTATTTGAGATTTACGACGTCCACTCTTCTGTCGCGCTTGGCTTCGGGGGAGTTTTTGGCGACGTCGTTAGTCGCGCCGTTTTTGCCGCGGGCGACGACTTCCGAGCGGGAATTGTCGATGCCGAGGTTTTTGAGATAGGCCTGGACGGACGCGCCGCGCTTGTCGGAGAGGACGAGGTTGTATTCTTCAGTGCCGTACCAGTCTGTATGCGCAACGAGGGCGACTTTCGCGTTCTGGTTGGATTTCATGAAGTTTGCGACGTTCTTGGCCTTTTCGCGCTCGCCCTGCGGGATTGCGTACTGGTCAAAGCCGAAATAAATTGTTTCGACGATGTCGGCTGGGTCGATGTTTTCCCAGTTCATCCCTTCGCCGCCCGCGCCGAGCATGCCGGGGTCTCTGTCCATGTCTTTGTTGTAGGCGGAGGAAATGCCGCCGTTTTCGTCGCCGAACGGATCGCCGATGTCCGCGCCGTTAAAGCCGCCCGCCGCGCTTGCGCGGGTGTCGATTGGCTGCGGCTTGTCGTAGGGCTCGCAACCTGCCATAATAAGTGCCGCGGCGGCGACAGCAAAGAATGAAATCAATTTTTTCATAATTTTAATTTTTTGTTCAGATTAAATTTTTATGGATTTAGAAAATTGTTTTTTTGATTTCTTTGCAAGCATTTTTGCAAAAAAGGGGATTT
>JAFXRX010000155.1 GCA_017526045.1 Opitutales bacterium | reverse complement strand
TCTCTGGGAGAGCCGTCTCTTGTAATCGCATGCGACGTGCGCCACTTCTCGCGGCATTTTTGCGAGCTTTCTGCGTCGGTTTGGGCGAAGCTTGGCGGCAAGGTAAAAATTTTCGACGGCCCGCGCTCGACCCCGCAGCTTTCGTACACCGTCATAAAAAGCGGCGCGCTTGCGGGCATCGTGATAACA
Organism: Opitutales bacterium; assembly: GCA_017526045.1. Taxonomy (GTDB): domain Bacteria; phylum Verrucomicrobiota; class Verrucomicrobiia; order Opitutales; family Intestinicryptomonadaceae; genus Intestinicryptomonas. The sequence goes on along the minus strand of JAFXRX010000155.1, from coordinate 3,906 downwards.
GCCTCGCACAACCCCGCCTGCGACAACGGCTACAAGGTGTATTTTTCAGACGGCGCGCAAATCACTTCCCCGCACGCCGAGGGCATTGTCTCCTGCGTAAATTCCGTGAAGCTTTCGGACATAAAGGAATTTTTGGACATAGATTTAAAGAATGTCGGCATTGTCGAAAAACCGCTTGAAGAGGCGTACATAAAAAGCCTTGAAGACTGCGTAATCGACCGCGAAATTATCCGCGCAAATCCGCCCAAAATCGTCTTTACGCCGGTGCACGGCACGGGGGCTGTTCTTTGCCCCGACGTCATGCGCCACTTCGGCGTGGAGCCGATTTTGCAGAAGGAGCAGATGGCCATGGACCCGCGCTTTCCGACTGTCAAGCAGCCCAACCCCGAATACGCCGAAACGCTTTCGATGGCGGTTGCGCTTGCAAAGGAAACGGGGGCTGAATGCGTCATGGCGACCGACCCCGACGCCGACAGAATGGGCGTCGCCTTCCGCGCCAAAAACGGCGAAATCAGGCTGCTTACGGGCAACATGATAGGCTCGCTTTTGTGCGAATACCGCATCTCCAAAATGATAGAAAAGGGCATTGTAAAAAATCCGAAAAACTGCGCGATAATAAAAACTTTCGTTACAAGCCCGCTGCAGGATTCAATCGCCGCGCACTACGGCGTAAAGTGCATAAACACTCTTACGGGATTTAAGTGGATAGGCGCGAAGCTGCGCGACTACCAGGAAGAGCTCCAAAGCAAAGTCGGCGGCTTGGACTACCTCAATTTGCCGTACTTAAAAAAGGCGGAGCTCTTGCAGCAGCATTCCACGTTCTTCATTTTCGGCGGCGAGGAAAGCTACGGATTTTTGGGCACTGACAGCGTCCGCGACAAAGACGCGAACATGGCGGTTGCAATGTTTTGCGAAATGCTCTCTTTCTTGAAGAGCCAAAACCGCTCGCTTGATGAATACCTCGACGAAATCTACCTTAAAAACGGGTATTTCTTGGAGGACTTGAAGAGCATTTACAAGGAGGGCGCAAGCGGCTCGGCGTACATAAAAGGCTTCCTGGCAGGGCTCGAAAAGTCTCCGCTTGAAAGCGTCGGCGGCGTCAAGGTGGCAAGCGTTTTAAGCTTTGCAAAAGACGATGTTTTCGACGCCGACGGCAAGAAAATCGCGAAGGAAAAATTCTTCTTCTACAAGCTTGAAAACGGATACTCCTTTGCGATACGCGCCTCGGGCACGGAGCCCAAAATAAAATTCTACGCCTTCGCGCGCGAAAATGTTTCGTCGGCGGAAAAGCTCGGCGAGGCAAAGTCGGCGGCGCGCAAAAATCTGACCGCGCTCTTGGAGGAGCTTGAAAAAATCTTCAACTCCCGCGGCGCGTAATTTCCCGTTGGCATAGAGAAAAAATTAGCGCGAGGTTGAAAAAAAACTTCGCGCTAAATTTTTTGTTTTTCAAATGCGATTTTTATTTCAAAGACTTGAACGCGTCGAGCACGTCTTTGGTCATGTTCTTTACGTCGTCGACAGTGCCTTTTGAAATGTCCTTAAGCATGCCGCCGGAGTCGACAACGAGATTTTTTGCCGAGGCAAGGCTTTGCATCGAGAAGTTTGTAATGATGTCGACAATCGCCCCCGAGGCAGTCGTGCCGCCTTCCTGCGCGCCGATTCCCTCGATTGTGAAAGAGGGAATTCTAACCGAAGAGTCTGTGGCGCCGCTCGAATACACCAGCTTGCCGTCCTCGAAAACCACCTTGTTTATGCGGAACTTGTAGCCTTCGCCTTTCTCTTTTTGAGCTTCGGGCTTTTGTTCCTCCTGCGCCTTGTCCGACGCGGCGAGGGCGGTCAGGCGGTTTTGGATTTCCTTGATGTTGTTTTTGGAAAGAAGCGTGATGATTGCCGCGTCCTTTTCCTTTTCGAGGCGCACGCTCGGGCTTATGATTCTGATTTCGTCAATCTCTATGGGGTCTTGTTTTTTAAGCGCGGACATCGTTATTTTTGTGCGCACAAAAATTTCCTTGAACGAGACGGCGTTTTCCTTCGAGTATTCGGGCTGGGGGTTGTAAATGTAGAAATTTTTAATTTCCACTTCCTGGTCCCAAATGCTGAGGCTGACATCGCCGCCCATGTCGACATTGGCTTTTTTGCCGACCTGCGTGATTGCCTTGCTGATTATAAACCCGCCAAAAAAGTAGTATGTGGCGCCGAGCAAAATCAGCGCGAGCGCAAGCCACTTGACGATAGTAAACAGGCAGCCGCCTGTGCGTGTGTTTGAATTTTTCATAATTTTATATTGCCGCGTTAAAAAATGTTTTTCAAGAATTTTTATTTATCGGAAAATTTCCGCGCGAAGTTTAATTGGCGGTACATTTCGTACGCCGCGATTCCCGCGGAAGTGGAGAGGTTCAGCGAGCGCATGTTCGCGTTGGGCTGGGGGATTTTTATCCTGAACATCCGCAGCTCGTCGTGCAAAAAATCGGGCGCGCCGCGGTCTTCCGAGCCGAAGACGAGGGCGTCGCCCTCCTGAAATTCGACATCGAAAATCGCGCGCTCCGCCTTCGTGGTCAGAAGCCACATTCTTTTCGAGGAAAAGGGGCTTTGCTTGTAGTCGAGCCAGTTTTTGTAGTGGCGCACGTCGAGGGACTTCCAGTAGTCCATTCCGCTGCGCTTCAATTTTGCGTCGGTAATCTCGAAGCCGAGGGGGTGGATAAGGTGCAGCCTCGCGTTCAAAACTGCGCACATCCTGCCGATATTGCCCGTGTTTTGCGGAATTTGCGGATTGTGCAGAACTACGTTTATTTGCAGCGTTGACGACATAAAATTTTTACCTGAAATTGCGCAGGCTCATCGCGCGCTTTGCCTCGCGCAGGGCTTCCTCTTTTTTGAGGCTTTCGCGCTTGTCGTAAAGCTTTTTGCCCTTGCAGACGGCTATTTGCACCTTAACAAAGCCCCTTGAAAAATACATTTTAATCGGGATAATCGCGGCTGCGTTTTTTTCGACTTCCGCCTTCAGCTTGAGGATTTGATTTTTGTGCAGCAGCAGCTTGCGCGCGCGCGTCGGGACGTGGTTGTGGATGTTGCCGAAGTCGTACTCCGATATGTGGGCGTTGTACAAAAACGCCTCGCCGTTTTCGATTCTTGCGAAAGAGTCCTGGATTTGCGCCTTGCCCGCCCTGAGGCTTTTTACTTCCGTCCCCGTCAGGGCAATGCCCGCCTCGAAGGTCTCGCCGATAAAATAGTCGTGCGAGGCCTTGCGGTTGCGAATTTCCGTAATTCGCGCGGATACTGGCTTTTCTTTCGGCATAATGGCGGATACGACAAAACCGCCTACAACAAAATGTTCCAAGCGGCAAATCGTCGGGGAAAAAGACTGTGCGCCTTAGGCGTTCTTTCTTGATTCGTAAATTTCGTAGGATAGCTTGTCCTTGATGATTTCAAGAAGAGCAACATCTTCAAGCGAAAGCTTTTCGAGCGATTCAACGCAAGGTTTCGACCCCGCCTTCAGCTGCTTCACGCGGCGCGAGACCACGTTTATGAGAATGTTGGGGTCCTGGATTTTTTGCTGAGCCTGTTTAAGATAATCGTTTCTCAAGATAATTCCTTATTCTTAAAATTTAAGGCTATAACAAAATATGACTTGCCGCCTTTTTGCAACACATTTTTTTTATTTTGCTTTTGCCTTGTCAAAAAACTTGCAAAGCCGCAATTTTTTTGGGAATATTTTTTATATGAAAAGCGTCTTTTTTAAAGCCATTTGCGCAATCGTTTCCGCGGCGTTTTTGCCCCTGTGCTGCGGAGCGGGGGAGGCTGCCCCGAAGAAGGCTGCAAGGGCGGTCGAAGTGGAGCTTAGCGGCGAGGTTGCCGCCCCGCAGGTTTACATAATCCGCAGGGCAGTCAAAGAGGCGTCGGGCGCGG
>JAFXRX010000154.1 GCA_017526045.1 Opitutales bacterium | reverse complement strand
TACAGGCTACGTCCACGGCGGCTGCTCGCCCATAGGCATGAAAAAGCTTTTCAAAACATTTATTCATTCTTCCGCCGCGCAATTTAGTTCTATTGTTTTTAGCGGCGGCAGAATAGGCCGGCAGATTGAAACGACTTTGGACAATCTGAAAAAGCTTGGCCCTTTCGTCATCGCGGACTTGGCAAAAGAGCCGCAGCAGGGCGAGCGGCTTTTGTAGAACAAAAAAAACTTCCAAAAATTTTTTGGAAGCTTTTTGCAAGCCGAATATAAAAAACTAAAATTTGATGTCGAAAACCTGCACCTTCACCGCGAGGCGTTTCAGGCAGTTTTCGTTGAAGTCGAGATGGATTGGGTGGTTCATGTAGGCGTCGACATTTTGCTCCTTCATTTTTACAGCTATCGCGCATGCGAACGTGTCGTCCACTACGGGGCGCAGGCTCGGAATGGGCGTGCCGCAAACGAAGTCCTCGGCTGTGCCGATTTCCTCGAGCCTCTTTGCGCCCGCCAAAACGGCGGCCTTGTCGGCGTCGGTTTTTGTCCTGAAAATTACAACGTGCTCTACCATATTATTTTCTCCTTTTTTTATTAATTTAATGAATATTCAATAGACGCAAAAGTTTAAGATGTAAAGGATTTTAAGATAAAACTTGTAAAGCGCGCCCAATTATGGTTTCATTCGGGGCGTATGAAAAATCCAATCGTAAAACTGACAGCAATATGCCTTGCAGCGGCAGTTTCAACTCCGCTTTTTGCAATCGATTTCGAAAAAATCGAGGAGGCGCGCCAGTCCGCATGGAGCGGCCTTGAAGCCTACAATTCCGCCTACAAAAAAATCCAGTCCGCAAGCTCGATAATTAAAAACCTCTTTTCGATGCGCGACAACGCCTTCAGGCAGTCCGTAAGCCTCGAAAAACGGCTGAAATCGCAGGCGTCGGCTCTGAGCGAAATCAAGGCGGATGCCAAAGTGCTCTTGGCGACTTTCGAAAAAAACAAAAAGTTTTTGGACGGCGTGAAGGGCGAGCTCAAATCGGCGTCGGAAGCCTTCAAATCGGAGCAAAAACGCTTCGCATACGCCGACGAAATCAACGCCAAATTAAGCGACCTTTCGTCCAAAAACCCGGGCAAAAACTACCAGGATAAACGCTACGCCGACCGCCTCTCGGCAGAATACCTCGACGCCAAGGAAAATTTCAAAAACGCCCAAAACGAGCTTGCCCGCCTGATTGTCGACGCCGACATCGCAAACCCGCGCATAAGCGGCATTTCAAGCATGCTTTCGCTCTCATACACTTTCCTTAAAAAGGCTGAGGACGAAGTCTGCGTCAACGCCGAAAACCTCGCCGCGCTCGAGGGGCAGACAAAGCTCCTTGAAGCCAGCTCGCTGGAAAACCTGAAAGACTTGAACATTTGCATCAACAAGCTGCGCGACGTCAAAATGGAGTTTCTTTCGCAGTATATGGATTTGCTCTCGGCAATGGGCTCGCAGGACAAAATCTTCAAGGCGAACCCGAATTTGAAGAGCATTTCCATCAGCCCGCTTTCCGAGATGGCGGGCGAGTCGGCGGATTTCAAGAACAGGGAGGTTGTCCGCCTTGACGAGCGCCGGTACGATCCGGCGCAGGCTTCCGCTTCGAGAAAGCAGAAAAACGGCGCCCTTTCGGCGGGCGGTGCGGACGCGCTTGGGGAGCAGGTCTCGCAGGAAAACGTGCGCGTGGAGTTTCTGCAAATCGGCAAAAACTTGTCGGATTTGACCAGGGAAATAAAGGAGGCGACAATGCTTATGAGGGCTGTTTCCTCCGAGGCTGAAAGCGCGATAAGGGGCATCACGCGCGCGGAGGGCTCGGCGAAGGCGGTTTTGCAGAACGCCATTTCGATTTCGACCGAGGCGCAGCTTTTGAATTCCGACATCGCGATATTTAAAAGCGAGCTCGGCGTTACGAGCGCGCAGTTCGAAGTTTCGATTTCCAACTTCAAGGCGATACTTGCAAACTTTACAGGCGACTGCGAAACCTGCCTTGAAAAGTCGAACCAAATAAAAAATATACTCTCCGAAGATTAAAAATATTCGGCAGACCCCCCCCGCAAAAAAAGCCGCCTAAACTCAGTGTTTAAGCGGCTTTTAAAGTGGAGCGGGCGGGTGTAAAAATTTTAGGAATTCGACATTTCCAAAATTATGTCGGGGTATTTTTTTGCGATGTAAAGCAGCCTGCGGGCGGTCGTCGGAATTTTGCGCCTGCCGTATGCCCAGTTGCGCAGCGTGTCGGTTTTGACGCCGATAAATTTCGCAAATTCGGGTTGGCTTAAATTTAGCTGCTTGCGCACTTCTTTTGGATTTGAGGGCAATTCCACAACGCTGGTCGGCTTTTTTTGTCCGCGCTCTATTTCGAGGGCTT
>JAFXRX010000153.1 GCA_017526045.1 Opitutales bacterium | reverse complement strand
GCGGAACGAGAATGTCGCGTTTTTTGCGACAATCAGATGCTCGATAAAATTCAGCCCTATCGGGCGGCAGGCGAGCGAAAGCTTGCGCGTGAAGGCGATGTCCTCAAACGACGGCTTGGCGTCCCCGCTGGGGTGGTTGTGCGCAAGCACAATGGAAGTTGCGCCGAACTTTATGGCAATTTCTATAATCCTGCGGATGTCCGCCTTCGCGGTGTTCGAGCTGCCTTCAAAAAGCCTGATTGCGCCGTTTTCAATCAGCCGCAATTCGCCGTCGAAGCACGCCATTTCAAGGACTTCGTTTTTAAGCCCCTCAATGCGCGCGCGGAAAAATTCGATTAGCTTGTCGACGCTGTCGAGCTCTATGGGCGAGGCTTCGAGCGTCTGCAAGTGGTAAAGCGGGATGAGCTCGCGCACAAGCCTTATCAGGCATGCGCTGTTCTCGCCAAGCCCTTCGATTTGCGCAAGCTCGCCCTGCTCGGCGTTTAAAATCTGCTTGATGCCGCCGTATTTTTGCATGAGCTTTTTTGCGATCGGCTTTACGTCCTTGCGCGGAATTGCGTACATCAAAAGCATTTCGACAATTTCGTACTCGGCGAGCGCGGATATGCCGCCCGACAAAAATCTGCCGCGCAAACGAAGCCTGTGCCCGAGATTGTCCGAATTGTGTTCGCCCATATTTTCAGCTCACGCAAGATGGTTTATAAAATTTTTGCCCGCTACCCTAAGCGGATTTTTCATGCCGCGCAAAAGGTACTCCCTCGCGTTTTTTACCGATAGAACCAAATCCTCGCCGAGGGCGAAGCGCGCCGCGATTGCCGCGCTTAAAGTGCAGCCGCTGCCGTGGGTGTCGACATTTAAAATCCGCTCCGACTTGAAAACCAAAACCTCTCCGGAATTTTTTACCGCGAGGGCGTCGACAATTTCATCTCCCTGCAAGTGCCCGCCTTTTAGCAGGACGGAAGTATTAAGATGTTGCGAAAGCCCAAGCGCCGCCTCTTCCAAATTCCGCGCGGAAATTTTATCAATCCCCAAAATAAACTGCGCTTCGTCCAAATTTGGCGTGGCAAGCTCCGCAAGCGGGATGAGCTTTTCGACAAGAATTTTTGCGGCGTCGGGCTGCAAGAGCTTCGCGCCGCTTGTTGAAATCATAACGGGGTCGACCACGAGGCGGATTTCGGGGCGCGACTTAAAAAACCTCGCCGCAACTTCCGCAAGCTCCGCGCTAAAAAGCATTCCGCACTTCGCGGCGGCGGGCTTGAAATATTCGCAAACGCTTTCGAGCTGCTCCGCCAAAAACTGCGCCGACGAGGGCTGCACCGCGCGCACTCCGCCGGGGTTTTGCGCAGTCATTGCGGCAATCGCGCAAGTCGCAAAAACGCCCTGGCTTGCAATCGAGAGCATGTCCGCCTGGATTCCCGCGCCCGCGCCCGAATCCGAACCCGCGACTGTCATTGCAACTTTCATGCCCTTATTTGAACTTCGGCAGGCGGCCGCCCAAAAGCTTCATAATTTCCTGTTTTTCGATATTCGAAGCCTGCATTGAAAAGGCGACTTTTACGGCGTCTTTCTGCGTCTGGCATACGGCAGACGCCATCCTGAAAAATTCGAGCGCGGTTTTTTTGTCGCCGCGGGCAACGCAGCTTTCGGCAAAGCCCAGAAGCGAGCGGGCGGGAATTTTGCCGCGCAGCTTCGACGCGTACGCGACGGCGTCGCCGCTTTTTATTTCGATTAAAATCCGGCAGATTTTTTCGTTCAAAAATTCGGCGTCCTTTGCACCCGCGTTTTGCGCCACAAGCGCGCCGAGCCCGAGCCACTTGAGCGCGGCGTTTTTGTCGGCGGGCGCAAGAAGCGAGGCAATTTCCAAATACCTGTCGGCGTACATTATGTGGGGCGGCAGATTTTTCGGGGCGGCAATCCCCGCTTTCGCCAAAAACAAATTCAAGCTCTCAAGCGGAAGCCCCTGCGGGTTCACATTCGCCAAAATTTCAAGTGCCTTTTTGTTGTCGGAATTCCACAAATGCAACGCCTGCTCGAGCATGACAACGGACGCGCCCGCGGAGTCGTTTGCCTTCTGCGCGGACAAGTACGCGCCTTCAAAATCGTTTTTCGAAAGCTTTACGCGCGCCAAATGCGAGTAAAACATCGAGCGGATTTTTGCGTTTTCAAGCCCCTCGACAACCGCCTCGGCGTTTTTCAAGTCGCCAAAATTTATCAGATTTTCGGCTATGACGCAGCAGCAGTCTTGGCGCATGCCGGCGCAGTCGGGGTTGGAGGCAAGCTCCGCCAGGGCCTCCGCGTTGCGCCCCGTTTGCGACATCGCCAAAATTATGTTTTTAAGCGCGCTTAAGCGCAGCTTCTTGGAGCTTATTTTTTTTGCGTTTGCAAGGGCTGTGTCGAGGCATTTTGAGAACTCGCCAAACTCCGCGCTCGACGGGGAAACGAGTTTCGACGCCTGCAAAATCCTCGCGGACGCCTCCAAGTTGTAGCTTGCCATTGCCGCGTCCTTCTGCGCCTGGGCAAGGAATTTTTCCGAATTTTGCATGGGCGGCAGTGTCTGCGGCTTAACATCCGCCGGAGCTTTTGCGGGGGTTGCGGCAGGCTGCGCCCCGACTTTCCCGGGCTTTGAATTTTGAGCCTGCGACGAGCGGAAAGCCTGGCGGGCGTTTAAAACCGCGGCGCGGGGGCTGCCGAAAAACGAAGCCTCGCCGTTTGCCGCCGCGCGCGGAATTGCCGAGCCTTCGCGGAAGACGTCCGAAAGGATTTTTTCAAAAATTTTTTCGCCGCCCGCGCTTGAAATTTTCTTAAACGCCGAAGGGTCTTTCATAGAGGCGAGAGTTTTCGGATATTCGCCGAGGCATTCGGCAAACGCGACTTTCGCCGCGTCGTCGGAAAACAGCGCAATAGCCCAAGCCACGTCGAAATCGGCGAAGGCACCGTCGCCCGCGAGCAGGAAATTGGGCAGAATGCTTTTGCGGAAGTCCGCATAGCTCGCGTCGCCCAGATGCAAATTCGGGTCGGAGACGATTTTCAGGGCAATGTCGCTTTCGGGATATTTTTTAACGACGGCGCGTATGCCGTCTTCGACGTCCTGCGCAAGGGCAGCCGCCCCCGCGAAGTCCCCGCCATTGAATGCCGCAAATGATTTTTCGAGAGTTTCGACCGCCCTGACGTAGTCGGCGTTCGCGCTCGCGTTGCCGTCGGAGCACGAGCACATAAAAAACGCCGCGCCCGCAAGCATGGCGGACAAAAATTTTTTGGCGTCAATTTTAAAAAACATAAAAGACCTTTTCTAAATGCCCCTGAATTCAAACAATTCCCCCCGCCGTTTACAACCCTAAAAACGGGGGGGGGCGCGGCGCGGGAACGCGCGGCTATTTAACGGCGCGTTTCAGCTGCTCCGCCACTTTTTCAAGCTCGCATTTTTCAAGCTCGGGGAAAATCGGCAAAGCCAGGCAGTCGCGCGCCACTTCCTCCGCGACGGGGAAATCGCCCCTCTTGTAGCCGAGGGCGGCGAAGCACTCCTGCTCGTGCAGCGGCAGCGGGTAGTAGATTTCGCAGTTTACGCCGTTTGCGCGCAGCGTCTTTATGGCCTCGTCGCGGTTCGGCACGCGCACGACATACTGGTTGTAAATCGAATAGTTTTTCGGGTCGATTTTCGGCGTCTTGATTTTCGGCTCGCCCGCGAACGCCTCGTTGTAGAAGGCGGCGTTTGCCCTGCGAGCCTCGTGCCACGAGTCGAGGTGCGGCAGCTTCACCAAAAGCCCCGCCGCCTGGAGCGCGTCGAGGCGGAAATTGCCGCCGACGCTGCGGTGGAAATACTTCGGCTGCATGCCGTGGTTGCGCACGCGCGCGACTTCTTCGGCGAAATGCTCGTCGTTTGAAACCACCATGCCGCCGTCGCCGAAGCCGCCAAGATTTTTTGTCGGGAAGAAGCTCAGGCAGCCGCAGAGGCCGAAAGCCCCCGCCTTCACCCCGCCGCGCGAAGCCCCGATTGCCTGCGCGCAGTCCTCGATTACGGGGATACCGCGGCGGTTTGCGATTTCCATTATTGCGTCCATGTCGGCGCACTGCCCGAAGAGGTGCACGGGCATTATCGCCTTTGTGCGCGGGGTTATGGCCTTTTCAAGACTTTCGGCGGACATGTTGAAAGTGTCGGGGTCGATGTCGGCAAAAACGGGTTTTGCGCCCGCCCGCCATACGCAGCCCGCCGTAGCAAAAAATGTGAAAGTCGGCACAATAACTTCCCCCGCGTTTTCGGAATCGAGGGGGCTGCGGTAAATCCCGCGCGCCATCAAAGCCGCCAAAAGCGCGTCGGTGCCGCTGGAGAGCGCGACCGCCTTTTTCACGCCGCAGTATTTTGCGACAGCCTCCTCGATTGCCGCGACTTTCGCGCCGCCTATCATCATCTGGCTGTCCAGAACTTCGTCGAAAGCCGCGCGGACTTCGCCGCGGATTTTCGCGTATTGCTTTTTTAAATCAAACAGAGGGACGGGATTTTCTTGCATGGTGTTTTTTTGTTTTGAAATTTTTACCTCGGGAAAATTATGTCGCGGTTAAACTTGATTGTGTCGAAGATTGCGGTGCCGTACGGCTTTTCGGAATTGTTCATGTACACGTTGCGCACGCGCGGCAGCTTTATGCCGTTGTAGTCGACATAATCCTGGTATTCGACGCGGGAGAAAACGTTCTTTTGGGTTACGAACTTGTATGCCGCCAAATTCGTTTTAATGTCGAAGTAATAGACTATTTTTACGCCTGTTATCGTCTGGAATTCGACGGCGTCATAGACGTTGTCGTTGTAGGTCAGGTTGCCCAAAGACTTGAACGGGTGGCGATTTGACATGTAGTCTTTAAACGCAGCCTTGTGCAGGGGCTCGTCGAAGAAAACAAGCGCGTTGAGAGCCTCGGTTTCGTATTCGCCCAAAGTATCGCTGGGGCCCGCTACCGACGGGGTCAAAAGCCGCTTTGCCTTGCCCTCGGCGTTCAAAAGATAAATGCTCTCGTTCGGGGAAATCCCGACTTTCAGATACGCCGTCGCGCGGGTTTCTATGCAGTAAAACTGCATTATTTTTATGCCGATATGGAAAGAGCCCCACACCATTTTGTCGTAGACTGCGCCGCACTTGTCGGTGCCGCCTATCGCGTCGTAAAAGCGCATTACGGTATTGTTGGGCTTTGAAAATTCGAGCTTCCAATAAGTTTCGCCCGGCAAAGTTTTATTCCCGCCGAGGCTGTCGGGAAGGACATCGTGCTGCGGCGCGAACAAGTCGAAGAAGAAATACACTGCGGCCGTCAGCGCGGCGAGGGCAACCAGCGCCATGGCAACCCTCGTTGCAAGCAGCCAGCGGGAAGCGAGAACCTCCTGCCTTTCAAGCTCCTCGGCCTTGGCAAAGCCCTCCTTTTGCTTGCTGACAAACGAAGCGTCGCTTTGCGAAATCATGCGCCCCTTCAAGCTTTCGCGCGGGCGGGGCGCGGGCGGGGGCTCGAAATTGCCGCCAAACTGCGGGGGCATTTCTTCGGGATAGCCTTCGGGCTCCCCGTTTTCCTCGTATTCATACTCGACCAAAATCGGGTTTCCGTTTTCATCGTACTCTATGCCCATATTTTCCGGCAAGGGCTCGCCCGGAAGCGGGAACGCCCCAGGCGGCGGCGGGAAAGCCCCGGGCAACGGAGGCGGAAACGCCCCCGGCGGAGGGGGAGGAAACGCCCCGGGCGGCGGCGGGGGCGGCGGAAAGCCTCCGTACGGAGGAGGAGGCGGCGGCGGGAAAACCCCGGGCGGCGGGGGCGGAAACGCCCCCGGCGGAGGGGGAACTTCGCCGGCGGAAGAGGCGGAACGCAAATGGGGGTTTACTTCTCCGCGGTTTAGCGGGAAGGACGAAGGCTTGGAAAATTCGTCCAAAACGCCGCGCTTCAATTCGCTCTCGTCATAGAATTCCTCGTCGTCGGCATTCGGCTTGCGAACGTGATTTTTGAGGCTGTCGTCTTTTCCCTGCATGGAGAGCAAACAAAAAAGCTATGAGAGTTGTTCGATTGTAACGCTGTGGACTGTGCCGTCGATATTGACCGTAAATTCGCCCTTGCCCTTGTTTAGCGGGTTTGCGGGCTTTTTGAGCTCGTAGGCGGAGCGCGGCTTTGTGTACATGTCTTCAAGCTGCTGCGGGAACATGGCGTAGATTACGCAGTGTTCGTCGTCGTCCTTCAAGCCTTTTTCGCGCAGAGCCTTGCGCAGGTCTTCCATGCCGGACTTTTGCAAGTCGGCGGGGCGGCATTCTATCGGGTCCTTGCCCGACATCTTTGCGGCAAGAGCCTTGATTTCGGGGTCGACGGGGGCGGGAGTTCTGCCGTAGTAGCCGAGCGCGATGTCCATGGCCTGCGGCGTAAACATCTTCCACCTGCCGAACTTTACGTTCATCATCGCCTGCGTGCCGACGATTTGCGAAGTCGGCGTTACAAGCGGAATCCAGCCGAGCTTTTCGCGAACGTACGGGACTTCCGCGAACACTTCCTCGAACTTGTCCTCCATTTTCTGCTCCTTGAGCTGGTTGCGGAAATTCGAGAGCATGCCGCCGGGAACTTGGTAGACAAGCGCGTCGGAGTCGATTACTTCGTTTTTCTTGGCTGTGTACGCGCCAAGCTGCGCGTAAATTTTTTCGAGGTGTTTTCTTATTTCGGAAAGAGCCTTTATGTCGTATTTGGGCTGGCGCTCGTGGTCGGTCAGCATCGCCATCATTCTGGCGCAGTCGGGCTGCCCGGTGCCGTTTGCAAACGGGACGACCGAGACGTCGACGCTGTCGACCCCCGCCTCCACCGCGGCGTAATATGCTGTCGCGCCCAAGCCCGTGGTGTCGTGCGTGTGGAAAATGACGGGGATTTTAACGTTCTTTTTAAGGCCGCTTATGATTTTGTATGCAACGTAAGGCGGAACGAGCCCCGCCATGTCCTTCAAGACGATGCCCGTCGAGCCCATTTCCTCTAGCTCGCAGCCCATCCTGACAAATTTTTCGACAGTGTGCACGGGGCTTGAAGTATAGCAGATTGTGCCGTGGGCGTCCTTGCCCGCCTTGCGAACGGCGCGGATTGCGCACTCCAGATTGCGGGTGTCGTTGAGCGCGTCGAAGATGCGGAAAATATCCATGCCGTGCTTGGCGGAAGCCGCCACAAACGCCTCGACGACGTCGTCGGGATAGTGCTTGTAGCCGACCATATTTTGCCCCCTGAAAAGCATCATGTGCTTTGTTTTTGGGCACGCCTTTTTGAGCGCGTCGAGCCTGTCAAACGGAAATTCGCCCAAGAAGCGCAGCCCCGAGT
>JAFXRX010000152.1 GCA_017526045.1 Opitutales bacterium | reverse complement strand
TCTATTGGCGAAATTTTATATCAAATACAAATTTATAATTGAAATTTTTGAAGGGATTTTTTTTAATGCCGCCTGCGATTTGAAAATGCGCCGCCGTTTTTTTACGGCGAATTTTCCAACAACACATTAACAAATCAAAAAAATCAAAAAAAATATATGAAAAAGACAGTATGCCCAATCTGCGGATATGTATTTGAAGGCGAAATCCCGGAACGCTGCCCCCAGTGCAACGCGCCGCGCTCCAAGTTTATAGAAAAAGAAGAGACAAGCTCCCTCTCGTGGGCGGACGAGCACCGCATCGGCGTTGCAAAGGGTTTGGACGCGGAAGTGGTCGAAGGCCTGCGCGCGAACTTCGCGGGCGAATGCACCGAGGTTGGCATGTACCTTGCAATGAGCCGCCAGGCGGACCGCGAGGGCTATCCCGAAGTCGCGGAGGCCTACAAGCGCATCGCATTCGAGGAGGCGGAGCACGCCGCAAAATTTGCGGAGCTTTTGGGCGAAGTGGTATCCGATAGCACGAAGGAAAATTTGGAAAAGAGGGTGGCGGCGGAGCACGGCGCAACCGAGGGCAAGCTCGCAATCGCAAAGAAGGCAAAGCAGCTCGGCTACGACGCTATCCACGATACAGTGCATGAAATGTGCAAGGACGAAGCCCGCCACGGCTGCGCCTTCCAGGGTTTGCTGAACCGCTATTTCAAAAAATAGAAAAATTTTTTAGGGCAAAAGACAAAATTTTTGCCTGACTTTTCCGCGCGTGGCGTTTTTTGCCCCGCGCTTTTTTTGCGCCGCGCAAAAAAATCAAAATATTAGGCTTGAATAAATTTTAATACGATGTAATTTTTTGAAAAGAAAAGCTTAACTTATGGATTTTGCAAAAAGGATATTTTTTCTTTTCTCGGCGGCGGTTTTTGCGGCGTGCGCCGCCGCGGCGGACGTTTCGCAGGCTGCGCAAGCGCAGGGCGTCGGGGCTTTGTCCGAGTCGGCATCGCCTGCGGAAGAGAAAATCGACTATGAAAAACTCGCGCCCCAAGAAATCGCAAAAATCATAAAAACCCTGCCGCAAACCGAAACCGACCCCGAAGTTTTGGCGTACGAGCAAAAAGTTTTGAATTCGGACTTTAAAGATTGGCGATTAAAAGATAAAGAGCATCAAATCTGCTTGGCGCTTTCCCTCTACTACTTGGGCTGGGGCAAGGACGTCTTTGAGAGGTTAGGGCACGGAGTTTCTTTTTACGTGCCGACGAACAGGCAAATGCGCGAGGGAAGAGGCGCAATCCGCGACGCCAAAAAGGCGTATTTGTACACGCTTTTATCCTACAATTTTGAATTTAAGGCAAACGCTTTGGCGTATTTTTACTACGAGGGAATTTTTGTAAAAAAAGATTTGAAGAAGGTAGAAAAGCTGTTTTTCGACCATATGGAGCCTTTTGCGCCTTATGATCCAGTTTTTAACTCGTTTGAAGAGATGTGCGCGGCGACATTCATCTATTGGCTTGTTAAAGACAGCGGATACAAGCCCGGAGACCAAATTAAAGGCAAATTCGATTTCAAATTCGAAAAATATTACCATGACGGCTTAAAAAATTCCGCGCGCAATATTTACGCGGGCTTTTTCGCCCCTCAGGACAAGGAATTTGCAATATCCTATCTCAAGGATTTTGAAAACGCGGAAGACATGTCAATAAAATACATATACGACTTGAAATACTTGTTCGACAGCTTGATTTTTTATATGGCGAAAAGAGAATTCGTATATGACAATTTGATTTTATATTACGGCGGCGAATTGGACGCGTCAAAAAAAGACGAAGCCATGGTAAAAAAATACATAGAAAAATACCGCGCGGAACATCTCGACAGATTGTCAAAAATAAAAAACAAAAGACTTTTGAAAAATATAAAAGTTAGCAGGCATTTCTTTTACGGGATAAAAAATCCGATATTCGACGAAACGCTGATTGAAGAATATGCCGCAAATGTCATAAGGGGAAGAAAGGATTTCAAAAAAATGGCGCCCGGACTTTTTGTCTTTTTATGCGCCGACGACGCAATGGCAGTATTGCCCAAGCTCAAAGAGCGGGCAATACTGCCTGAAGACGATTTTAAAAAGTTCGAGGAAGAGTTCGAACGCGCTTATAAAGCCCGCAAATTTATCGACGAGAATTTTTTTCCGGCAGCCGGTAATTTCGAGTCAAAATAGTTCCCCGCCTGCCTACATTGCTTCCCTTCTCAATTTCGCCGCCGCCGTTATTTATAGCGTGCCGTTTTGCGTACTCTTTTAATTCATTGGGGGTATTATATTGAAATTTGCTGTTTTTATCTACTTTAACGTTTTTTGGAACGCCGTCTTTAATATGTGAAACCTCCATTTTGATTTTAACATCCTTATATTCTTTCCCGTCTTCTCCATATTCCCCGAAATCCTTTTGATAATGGATTCCGACTCGTGGAATAAGAGCCATTCCGTCGTCGTTAGTTTTGCCTTTAAGCAAAAAATCCGCTTCTTCATGATGCGCATTTCCTTCCTTGTCGCGGTATTCATATTCCATGTGCTGGATAAAAGATTCTTCAGAATTCGGCGGAAGGTTTCCAACTAAAATGTCTTCTGCATGCCATTCGCCGGCATTGGTAGATGATTCGTCTTTATCCGCAACTTTTATTTCTGTTGTTTGGCATTCGGCTTCGCTTTTAAAGTTATACAAACTGTTTCTGTTCTCGTCAATTTCTCCGACAAATGCGACAGGATCTTTTGTATTGGAATCCTTTATTTTATTTTTAACTTCATCGTATTTGTCGTCGGGAATATTTAAACTATTCGAGCTGTTTTTATCCGGCGCGGGCGAATCGCTTTGCGGATCTTCCGAAGAATTTGCGCCTTTTTCATCTTTTTTATTTTCTTGGGAAAGGAGGGTTGTATTTTTTTGAAGCTCCCTGTTGTCTTGAATCATATTTTTCGATTCCGCCGAAGAAAGCCCCTTAAAAAGCTCTTTGATCTTTGCCAATTCGTCTTCCACTTCAGCGGCGATAGCTTTTATCTTTCCGGCAAATTCGGGATCGTCGATGTTTCTTTTTCTCGCTTCGCCTTCGTATTTGTTTTCGCGGTAAACCAAATCGTCATAGTCTTTGGTTTCTTCATCTTCCGAATTTTTTGCGTGAATGCGGGAGGGCGAATTTTTGTTTGCTGTTTTAATTTCTCCGCCACCCGAATAGTTTTCGGGAATCCACTGCCCGCCGTTTGGCTGTCCTTTGGGGGCGCGGGGCTGGTCGGGGCGGTACGGGAGTTCGCCGTCTTCGCCTTGCAGCTTGCCCTGCGCGCTTTCTTCGATTTTTGCAAAAAGCTTTTCCTCGTCGGCAAGCCCGCAGGCAAGCAGCGCAAAGTTGCGCAGAGACTCTGCGCTGTTGATGCTCCCGAGCTCTTCGTCGCCTTCAAGCCCGTTTAAATGCGCCATTTCGTGGATTAGCACCGAGGCTCTGTCGTTGAGCCCGCTTTCGTCGCCGGGCATCCTCTTAAAGAACGCGTCGTAAATAATTATTTTTTGCAGGCCGCAATCCGCGCCCGAAAAAACTTCGGGCTTTTCCTCCCCGCCTTCGCCGATAAAAACCTTTTCGCGCCGCGCGAAAAACTTTTTTTCTATGCGTCCGACAATTTCTTTGAAGAGATCCGATAGCCTTTGGGCGTCGGCGTTTTCGCCGTAGATTTTTCGCATAATCCGCGCCGTATTTGCGTCGGCGCTTTTCAGATTTCGCAGAATAAACTGCGACATGTTGAACGCGCAGCCGAGCGAAATGTCTATCGCCTTCTGTTCGGATAAATCGGAAAAGTTTTCCAATTTATAGATTATATTTTTGCCTCTGATGTTGAAGATTCGGTTTATCATAATGCGCCCATGATAGCGCAAGTCTTTCGCGGGGTCAAAAATACTTTGGCTTGGTTTGATGGCGTTGATGTTTTTGCAAAAAAGACGCCCCAAAAGGCGGTTGGGGCAAAAAAATCAAAAAAAAGCTTGAAAGGGGGGCGGGTTAACTGTTATACACTGTACTCGTAAAACGATAATACTTCCTGCATTGCAATAGTATTCGGACTTTATTATCTGATTTTTACATGGGGGAGTTGAGTCGGTTTATTCGTTTATCGGGCGGCGTTTCGCGCCGTTTGCCGATATATTTATTGATGGAGGCGAGGGCGCGTTCGCGTTCTTTTTAAAGGTTAAGGCAACAGTTTTTAAATAATGAACATTGGCAGAAGAAAATTCTTGAAGGGCGCGGCGTTCGCGGCGGTTTTGCCTCTTATTTACAGGGGCAAGCTTTTCGGCGCGGGCAACAATGCGCCAAACAGTCGCTGCAATGTCGGCATAATCGGCGTCGGGAAAATGGCGGACAGCCACTTGGGAGGATTAACCGACATGCCCAACGTCCGCGTTTGCGCGTTTGCCGACGTCGACGACAAGCGTTTAAAATATTGGTCGGAAAAGGCCGCGCAGAAGTACGCGCAGAAGGGCTTTGCCTTCGACAAGCCGAAGTGCTACAAGGACTTCCGCGAGCTTTTGGCTGACCCCTCTATTGACGCGGTTTACATCACCACCCCCGACCACTGGCATGCAATCATCTCGATTTTGGCGGCGCGCGCGGGCAAGGCGATTTACTGCGAAAAGCCGATGACTTTCACTATCGAGGAAGCTCGCAAGGTTACGAAGGCCGTGCAGGATGCGGGCGTCGTATTCCAGGTGGGCTCGCAGCAGCGCAGCGGCGAAAGTTTCCGCAGGGCGGCGCAGCTTGCCAGAAACGGCTATTTGGGCGAAATCAAAAACGTCTGGTGCAGGCTCAATTACAGCCTCGCCTCGACGCGCAACTGGAAGTATGAGGACGTCCCCGCGGGCGTCGACTGGGACATGTGGTGCGGCCCCGCCCCCTACAACCCGTACTCGCAGCAGCTTTTGCCGATGCTCTCCGACAGTCCGCAGCCGTACAACGAGCACGGCTTCCCCGCTTGGCGAGACCACCTCGACTACGGCAACTCCAACCAGGCGGACTTCGGCGCGCACCACTACGACATTGCAATGTGGGGTTTGGGGCTCGACGGCAAGGGCCCGAAGAGGGTCGTCGTAATGGACGGCGCAAATCTCACCGGCACTCCGGGGCCCCGCCAGTATTATTACGAAACGGAGTCGGGCGTTAAAATCATGAAGGGCAACCCCTCAAAAGACGTATGCCCGCTCGACTACGCCGTTATTTTCGAGGGCACAGAGGGCGTCGCCGCCGCCGACAGAGGTCCTTTCTGGGCAAACAAAAAGTATTTTTACGACATCTTGATTGGCGACGACGACTTCGTCTATCAAAAAGCCATGGGCGAATCCCACCGCGACTGTTTCTTCAACGCGGTTTTCAACGGAGCTCCCGTTACCGCGCCCGTCGAAGGCGGCAGGTCGTCGGCTGAGCTCTCGATTATGGGCAACATCGCGTACCGTTTGGGCAGGACGCTCGAATGGGACTGGAGGAAGGGCGAGTTTGTAAACGACCCCGAGGCAAACAAGTTCATAAGCCGCCCCAACCGCGGGCAGTGGGCTTTGATTTAAATTTAAAAACAAAAAAGAAAGGTCAAAAAAATGAAAAAAATATCTTTAATATGCGCGTCATTGTTCGCGGCGGCGGCTTTTGTATTTGCCGCCCCCAAAGGAAAAAACGTTTATCCGAAGAACTTTGATCCTTCGATAAACGCCAAGAAGGAAACAACAAACTATGTAAACTTCAAGCGCAACAAGGATACGGGCGAAATCACCACCGAATATCTTTGCGACAAGCTTTTGACTCCGGAAGAGGTAGAAAAGACAGCAGAGGCTGCCCCCAAAAAGCTGCCGATAAACCCCAAGAAAGTCCGCCACTTTTTGGTTTGGGACAGAACAGAGGGCTACCGCCACACTGAGGGCATCCCCGCTTTGCGCGTGTTCTTGGAACAGATGGAAAAAAATTCCAAGGGCAAGTGGGTCATGCACTTCACCGACGACCGCAAGGAGTTTGAAACTCTCGAAAGCCTGAAAAAGTACGACTGCGTAATCATCAACAACTGCACAGGCAGATTTTTCGAGTCT
>JAFXRX010000151.1 GCA_017526045.1 Opitutales bacterium | reverse complement strand
CTCTCCCCCATTGAATTTCGCCGACTTGTAAGACGGGCTGATTGCCGAAGCGGGGTTGCCCTTCTTGTAAATTTGCGTCAATGCAAGGCGCGCAAGCCTCCGCGCGACTTCGTCCTTGTAGGGCGGGTGCAAATCGTTCGGGTCCCCGACGTCGGCGCAGGTTGCAACCCCCGTTTTCGGCAGCGAAAGCACCGCGCCCTGGGCCTCCCTTATCGCGCCCCAGTGCTCCTTTTTTTCGACTGGAATTTTTTGAAGCGCGTTTAAATTCGCAAGCTCGACATAGTAAAACGGCAGCTCGCTTTTGAAGAACTTTCGCCACGAAAGCACCATCGCTTTTGCGAGGTCGCCATACTCGTTTGCGCGGCGGTCGTTGGACTCGCCCTGATACCAAATGACGCCCTTTGGCACAAGCGGATATATTCCGCAAATCATTCCGTTAAAAAGCATTCCGGGCGTCGGAGTGGAGCGGTCGAATGGGTCGTATTTGAATTGCGGCTCGGTTTTGCGGTTTTGCCTTCGAAGCTCGGGAGTGTTGTTTTTTTCAAGCCATTCTTTTCTTTCAAGCAGATATTTTTCTTTTCTGCCCTGCCAGCCCTCGACGTTTATTGCGTCGCGCTCCAAAGCCGCGCGGGTGAAGTCGGAATAATTGAAGGCCTCGCGCGGCACCCACCGCTCTATTGGCGAGCCGCCCCAGCTCGAAACCACGACGCCTATCGGCTCTTTCAGCTCCGCGTTCAAAATTTTCGCAAACAATAGCGGCAGCGCGCTGAAATTTTTCAAGTGCGCCAAGTCGGGCTCAATCCAGCCGCCCTCGACGTTTTCAAGCGGCTCGAAAGAGGCGACTTGGCGGACTTTGTAAATTCTTATCATGCCCTTGATTGAATCGAGATATTCGCCCAAGTTTTTTAAATATTCGGCGTATTCGGGGGTTTTCGGGGCGCGGTCAAAGTGCCAATCCATATTCGACTGCCCCGAGGCAAGCCACAGCTGCCCGACCTTGACATCCTTTATGCGCGCGCTCTCAGAGGAGGTTTTGGCTACAATTTCAAGCTCCGTGTTCGCACGCATTTTTGGCAGCTTCAAAACCCACTTGCCGTCTTTGCCCGCCGCCGCCTTCAATTTTTTTGGCGCGGCCGCGGCGAAATTCAATTCGACTTCAACAGTTTCTTCGGGGCCGGCATAGCCCGCCAGCAAATTTTCATAGTCCGCCTGCAGAACGAGCCTGTCGGAATAAATGTTTTTAAACGCCAGCCTGCCGCTTGCGCAAAGCGCCGCAATGCCTAAAACAAATGTGATTAAAAGCCTCTTCATATATAAAATTTCAAAGGCAAATCCGCCGAAGGCAAAAAACAAAAATTTTAGCGCAGCCCTCCCTGCCGCGATAAAATCAAACGGGAAAACCCCGCAAACCATGCTTCCTGCAAATTGGCAAATTCGCTTTAACAAAATCCGACATTACGCCCTGCGGCAGATTTGTCAAAGCAAAAATCGCCCTACTCCCTGGGCAGAAAATAGCCGCGCTGCCGCGCCGAAATCGGCAGCCCCACGCGCTCCATGACCGCCATCATGTCCTCCCAAACGAGGCGTTTTTTCTCGGCGGAGGCATACTGCAGCAAAAACGAGGGGTGGTATGTAATCATCAAATCTATGCCGCAAAACGAGTGCCAAACGCCGCGCGAAGAGCCCATTTTGCGCTTGGGATCAACTCCCAAAAGCCCGTTTACGGCGGTCATCCCCAACGCGACAATCACTTTGGGCTTTACGATGTCAATCTGCGCCTTCAAATACGGCAGGCAATAAGCCATTTCCTCGGCGGTCGGGGGGCGGTTGCCCGTTTTTGTGGGCAGCTCTGGGCGCCAATTCATGATGTTGCCGATGTAAACGTTTTCGCGCTCAAGCCCCATGGCCTTTATTATTTTTGTGAGCAGCTGCCCCGCCTTGCCGACAAACGGCTCGCCCTGGATTTCTTCGTCCGCGCCCGGGGCCTCGCCGCAAAAAAATATGTCCGCGTCGAGATTGCCGACGCCGAAGACGACTTTCTTTTCGGGGTGCAAGTGGGCGTTGCAAACTTCGTCGCCCAAAACGATTTCGCGCAAAGCCTCCCATTTTTCGCGCTTCGAGCCCCCGGGCAGAACAAACGGCTTCGGGGCGGGAATTTGGTCTATTTCAAAATCTCCGCCGCGGACCACAATCTTGATTTTCCCCGCCGCGCCCTCCTTCAATTTTTTGGCTTCTTCCTTCAAATTTATCTCGACGTCTTTTGCAAATTTTATCTCTTCGGGAGTTTCGACAACCTCTTGGCCGTCGGCTGCGCGGGCGAATTTCGCGAGGCTCTCAACCGCCTCCTCGCCGATGGGCAAAGCCTCCTCGCCCTCCGCGCGCAGGCGTTTTAGCTCGCCCAAAATAGCCCAAATTGCCTCTTTCATGCCATAACAAACTATCCCGCCGCCGCCCGTTGCCAAGCTTTTTTTAAGACAGCCCCGCAAAAATTTTTCAGCAAAGCAGCGTTGCAATGTTGTAGAATACAAAGCAGACGGCGTAGGCAAGCAGCGTGAGCCCCGCAACCTGCGCGAACGCAATCTTAACCGAGCGCGTCTCGGTGTACGTCGCAAAAACCGTCGCGATGCAAGGCATGCTTATCAATATGAAAAGCAAAATCGAAATTCCCTGGATTGGAGTGTAGTCGCGCGACAATTTTTCGCGCAGCGGCACGGAGTCTTCGCCCTCCTCGTCGCCCATTCCGTACACGATGCCAAGCTGCGAAACAAACACTTCCTTCGCCGCAATCGCGCCGATCAATGCGCTTGAAATTTTCGCGTCAAAGCCAAGCGGGCTTAAAATCGGCTCCAATGCCCTGCCCGCCCTGCCGCTTAAAGTGTGCTCGAAAATCTCGGCTCTGCGCTCGCCGTTTATCTCGAAAATTCTCTCCTTCTTTGCGGCGTCGGAAAGATCTTCGTCTTTCTCGACGGACGAGGCCATTGCTTCGTAGTCTTTTGAAAGCTCCGCCTTCTGCGGGAAAGTGGACGCCGCCCAAAGCAAAATAGAAGCCCCCAAAATGAGAGTGCCCGCCTTTTTCAAGAAAGCCCAGGCGCGCGAGCAAATCTGCAAAAGCGTATTGTACGGGCGCGGAAACCTGTAGGCGGGCAGCTCCAAAACGAACGCGGACTCTTCGCTCTTCAAAAAGAAGACGCGCAGGATTTTTGCGGCGGCAAACGCAAGAATTATTCCAGTTAGATAAATTGCAAACATCGCAAGCCCCCTGTACTCCGCCGCGAAAAAGCACGGAATAAGCAGTATGTAAATGGGCATTCGCGAGCCGCAGCTAAAAAGCGGCAGAACCATAATGCTTGCAATACGCTCGCTTTTGCTTTTGAGGCTGCGCGTCGCCATGATTGCGGGGACGGAGCAGCCGAAGCCCACGAGCATCGGGATGAGGCTTGCGCCGCTAAGCCCGAAGCGGCGCATAATCCTGTCGCACAAAAACGCCGCGCGCGCCATGTAGCCGGAGTCCTCCAAAATCGACAGCACCAAAAACAGCATCAAAATGTTCGGCAGAAAAACCAGCACGCCGCCCACGCCGCCGATAATCCCGTCGATTGCAAGCGACTTCAAAAAGCCGCCGTCCGCCCACGCGCCGTCGAGCCATTCCTGCGCCCGCGCGAAGAATTCCTCCATGTACCCCATGAGCGGGTCTCCCAGCGTAAAGACGAACTGGAAGGTCAAAAACATCATCGCAAAAAATATCGGCAGCCCCAAAAACCTGTTCAAAAATATTTTGTCCAGAAAATATATTTCCTTTTGCCGCTCCGCCTTTTTTGGAAGCGTAAGGCTTTTTGCGGCGATGTCGGAGGCGAGCTTAAAGCGCGCCGCGGAAATCAAAGTCGCCGCGCTTTCGCCGAAGTCGCTTTCGATTTTTTCCGACGCCGACTTTATCGCGGCGGCGAGCTCGGCGGAGGTTGCGGAAATTTTTTCGAGGATTGGCCTGTCGCCCTCAATCGCCCTGATTGCAAGCCAGCGCGACCAGTCTGCGGATTCGCTCGGCAGGCTCTTGCGGATGAGGTGCGAAATTTCCGAAACGTCGGCGTAGAGCTTTTTGTCCCTGAATTTCGACCACAAAAAGTTGGGCTCTCTCCTCTGCAAAAACGCGTCCAGCAAAAACTGTTTTAGCAAATTTACGGAAGATGTTTTGTAGCCGACGCATTTTATGGCGGGCACTCCGAGCTCGCGCGAAACGATGTTTTCGTCGACGGAAGCGCCAGATTTTTCGAGCTCGTCGGCCATGTTCAAAACCACCGCCATCGGCAGCCCCATTTCCGCAAGCTGGATTGTCAAAAACAGATTGCGCTCCAAATTCGAGGAGTCGATTACGTTTACAATCAGGTCGAAATCGCCGCTCGAGACGACGTCGCGCACGATTGCCTCCTCCGCCGACGAAGGCGAGAGGCTGTAGAGCCCGGGCAAGTCCTCGACCCGGATTTTTATGCCGTAAATCTCGAAGCTGCCCGTCTTTTTTTCGACCGTAACGCCCGAGTAGTTACCCACGCGCGCGTTGCCGCCGACGAGCGAATTGAATATGGTGCTCTTGCCGCAATTCGGATTGCCCACCAATAAAAACTTTAAAGATTCATTTTTCATATTTGTTAGCCCCGACTAACTTTTATCGCAAAAAATTTAAACCGGCTTTACGATTATCGCCGCGAGCTGGGATTTTCTGAGCGAAATTTCCGAGCCCCTGACCTTCAAGACGACGGGGTCGCCAAGCGGCGCAATCCGCGCGACTTCCACCCTGCTGCCGATTACAAGCCCCATGCCCGCAAAGCACGCAACGTCGCCCAAAGACTTTTCGATTTTCAAAATCAAGCCCGCATCCCCCACTTTCAGGGCTGAAAGCGGCTTTGCGTGCCTGCAATTTTCCGAGCAGCCGTCCACTCCGCACGAGGGGCAGCCGGCGCACGGGTTTGTTATTCCCTTAAAGAACTTGGTGAATTTTTTCATGATGGAGTCGTCCATGATGTGCTCCATTTTGCAGGCGACCAAATCCGCCTCGCACGCCTGCACGCCCAGGACGTCGGTAAAAAACTCGCGCAAAAGCGAGTGCTTTTTGCTGATGCCCCTGGCGTGCGCCTCGCCGTCTTTTGTAAGAACCACCGGCTTGTACTTTTCGTACTCGACAAGCCCCTTCGCGGCGAGCGAGTTCAAGGCGGACGTAACGGACGGCCGCTTGACCTTCAGCTCGCGGGCGATGTCGCTTGGCCTTGCGCCGCCGTCGCGCGAGGAAAGACTTTGGATGGCCTCCAAATAATCCTCCAAATTTTCCGACAACTTTTGTTTCTCTTTTGCCATTGTTTTTATTGGCAAAGATAAAAGTTAGCCTTGCCTAACTTGTCAACACATAAATTTAAAAATTTTTTGCGGGCGGCTGAAAAAGCGCGGCGCGCTCAATACGGATAAGCCTTTTTGAGGCCTTCCAAAATTTTGCGCGGGTGCTCGGTTTTTGCGGGGAGCCAATGCGACTTCAGCGCGGCTCTGCCAAGCGGGGTGTCTTTGCAGCGGAAGCAGAGCTTTTTGTAGGCGGGCAAAACGTATTTCGGGTCGCGCCACCTAAGCTTCCAGTCCGCGGAGGCGTACATGCGCGAAGCCTGCAGCGCATCGGGCATCAAATCCGCGGCTTTCATTGCGCGGTCGAAGGCGGCGTACAGGTGCGCCTCAGACCTGCCGCCCTCGGGCGATGTCTCAAAAAAGCCCACGAACATTTCCGCCGCGCCCTCGCAGTAGAGCGTAAAAATTTCCCAGTCCGCCGCGGCGCGGACGGCGTCGGGCTTGGAGGCGTCGGCTGAAATTTTCAGAGCCAGCGCAAGGCTTTCCATAAATTCGACATATTTTTCTCCGCCCGTAAAATATTTGCGCGCGCCCTCGAGCGAATTTTCCTCCTTCAAAACCCGCAGCGACAAAATCGCGCGGACAAAATCCGCATTGCGCGACTTGTCGCCGAGGCGCGATTTCGCATAGGCTTTGAGCTCTTCAAGCCCCATTAAAACTTCGCAGACATATGCGGCGTCCATCATGTAGCCCGCGTTTAGAAAGCAATCGAGAGCCCCCGCCTTGTCCTGCGCGCTGAATTTCAAAACCCCGTATTCGGCGATAATTTTCGAGCGCAGCGGCGAAAGGATTTTTGTCTCCGCCAAAACCGAATGCCGCTCGCTGTCGAATTCGCCGCCGTTGCTGTGCACAAAATATTCGTTCGGCAGAATTCCCCAAAAATCGAAGCCCCCGTCCTCGAATTTTTCGAGGCCGTTTTCGGAATAGTTTTTTATAAGGTCGGCGACAATCTCGGCGGCGGCTCTGTCGTCGCCCTGCATAATCAGGAATTTCGACTTCACCCAGCGGGCGAGAGGCTCGCTTTCTTCGGAGAGCTCAAGAGCCCTGCGCGCGTCGCCGAACCTGCCCGCCTCGTAGAGTTTAAGCGCGATTCTGCCGCCGAGGGATTTCAGCGGGACTTCTTTTTTCTCCAGAATTTCAAGCCAGACGGCAAGCAGATCTGCGTTTGGGCGCGACGCCAAATAATTTGTGGCAAGCTCCGCGAAAACGGGGCTCGACGCCATTTTCTCCAAATTCGCTCCGACGCATTTTTTCAGCGCGGCGAGCAGGCTTTGCTCCGACTCGCTCCACGGCGCGCAAAATTCCCCCTTTAAATCCGACGCCCTTATGAGGGCGCAGCGGTCGAAATAAATCTGCAGCGCCTCGAAATTTTCGCCGCGGCAAAGATGCCACATGGCTATGTAGCCCTCGCTTTCGAACGCGAGTTTTTGGGGGTCCGCGCAGCCTTCGCCAAAAAGTTTTTCAATATTTTTGTACGCACCAAAAATCTCTTCGGATTTTGGATTTATTTTTTGGGCGCAACGCATGCGCATAAACGCGGCCTCAATTTTGCGGGCATCTTCGGGCATGTTCAAAGCGGCCTCGAAATGCTTTTTCGCCTCCTCATAATTTTTGCCGGCGTAGTCAATAGCCCCGCGCTCGTATTCGAAAAGCTGCGGCGAAATTTTATCTTTGAGCTTTTCAAGCTCCGCGAATTTCGCCTCCACCTCGGAAAATGAAATTTTTTCCCCGCCGCCATCCCAAAAATAAGGGCCGCTTTGCCTTTTAAAATTTTCAAGGCGCTTGCGGTATTCGACGTACTGCGGCATTTCCTCGCCTGCGGCTTTTTCGCGCGGGCGGGACGCCTCGAATTTCGCCTTCATTTTTTCGTTTTGCGGGGCGGTTTCGGCGTAGGCGCGCAAAATTTTGTAAAAATTCAGCCCAAATCCGTCTTGAAACGGCTCCTTGGGGTTTGCCCAATTCACAAATGGCATCGACGAGCTGTAGCAGCACGCCCCCGCGAACTGCGAAAGGGCAAGATAAAAGAGGCAAAGCGCAAAAAATTTTTTCATGGTTTCAACATTGTTTATATATTGCAAAACGGCGGCAAAATCTCGCAAAAGTTTTTCATTTTTTTACCCACGCCGCCTTTATTTTTTGGTTCGGCGGCAGCCTGAAATCCAAAGCCCGCCTGTTTTCAAGAATAAATCCCCGCGGTGTTTTGCGGGCAAGAACAAAGCCGTTGAGCCCCTCGCAATACCTGAAATCGCCTAAGGCGCACTCGATTTCAAGCGGGGCGCAAATATCTACATTGCCCGTGTTTTCGACAAAAACTTCGCAAAGCCCTCCTTCGAATTTTTCAATGCTGACTGCGAGCGAGCCCTTCAACTCTTCCGCTTTTGCGACGCTTAAAAGCGTTTCAATAGACCAGTTTGAAATTTCCAACCCGCAGGGCAGCCTGAAAAATATTTCGCCGCGGAAATTTTTAAGCCCCGCTTTTTTTATTTCCGAGGCGAGCCGCGCGACCTCGAAAAAATCGGCGGAAATTTTTTTGATTTCCCCGCAGCCCTGCTCCTCGCCGCACGCCGAAAAATTTTCCGAAAAAACTTTGGCGGCTTCCCCGCCTTCGCCGAATTTCACGAAATGCGAATAAGTCGGCAGCGCAACCATAAACGCCTTGCCAAACCTGTCCGCGCGCCGCGCGGCGGCAAGGGAGGAGTCAAAGTCGAAAATTTTATAGCCGCTTCCGAATTGCGCGAGGTTGTGGATTTGCAGCGTGAAACAGCAGCACTGCGCAATCGCCTTTTCAAAGCCCTTCGCGTCCATTTGCGAGGGCACCGCGGTTATTGAAAGGCGCATGCCTTCCGGCAGAGCCGCGCGGATTTTTTCAAGCCAGAGCGCGTACGAGGCGAGCTTCGACTCGGGGCAGTCGAAGTCGATTTGAATTTCCGAAACGCCAATGCCGCGCAGCGCGCGAATTGCGCATTCGCCCGCAAGCCGCGCGACAGCCGAAGCCGCGGCCTCGTAGTCTTTTTCGGAGCCCGCAAGCCCCTCTATTCTTACGCACGCGATTTTTTCAATCTTCAGCCCCTTCAGATATTCAGGATTTATCGGCAGGAATTCAAGGCGCGGCGTTTTGTTTTTGCCGAACGAAATTTTCGCGAGCAAAAAGTTTACCGCCTCGAAATTTTCCTCCGCGGCTTTCAGAGCGGACAGAGTTTTTTCGTCGTAGCTTTGCCGCCACAAATATACCTGCGCAGCCATGCAAAACTGCGCGGCATAAAGCGCGCCCGCAAACGCGGCGGCGCGCAAAAACAAAGCCGCTCCCCCGAAACTTCCCATACCCTCAAACGGGAATTTTTACGACGACTTTTTTAACCTGGCTCGGCTCGCAGCCCGCCATGCAGCCGGGCTGGTGCGCGTCTTCGGGGAAGAATACGGCAAATTCTCCCGCGCGCAAAACGCACGCCTCGCGCGGCGTCCCGCAAAAGAATTCGGCGTCCTTCATTTCGTCGTAGGGCTCGGAAACTTCGAATTCGCCGCTAGAGCCGAAGTAGATTTTCTCCTCGCCTTCCGCGAGGAACTGGATGTCGATGAACTTGCGGTGCGCCTCGAATTTCTTTTCGCATTGCGGGGCTGTTTTGTAGGTCTGGCAAAGGAAGCGGACGCCGCCTTTTTCGATGTTCTCAACCTTGAAATTTTTTGCGATTTCTTCAAGAAAAGCGAAAGCCGCGGCGAAATGCGGGTTGGCTTGCGAGTATTTTTTGGAGTCGGAAAGTTTTGCTTTAATCATGGGAAAAATCTCTATTCGCGCGTTTGCAAAAAATCAAACAATTTCATTTTCGCGGCGCAAAAAAAATCCGCGGCGCAATTTCCGCGGATTTTTGTTCGCTTAAAAAACGCTATTTGAAGTTGACTTCGTGTATCGACCAGTACCCGCCGCTTTGCCCGTTGTTTTCGATGCGGATGTACTTGGCCTTGACGGGTTTTTCAAACTTCAAAACGTCCTTTGTGAATTCGCGCTTGTATTCGAGCTTCACAGGCTGCATTTTTTCGACCGCGTCTCCCGCGAAGACTGTCGGCTTTAAAACGCGGTCGCCCGTGGATTCGCCCAATTCAAGCTCGATTGCGCCGACGCTGCGCGGCTTGTCGAAAGCAATCATAAACCACTGCCCCGGCTCGCGCGCGCGGCCTGTCGACCAGCGGGAGCCCAAAGTGCCGTCGAAGGCGTCCTTTGCGTTGTCGCCGTGGCTTGCGCAGGCGGAAATGCCGTCTGCAACCTTCTTCAAGCCCTGCTTGTAAATGGAGGGGTCGTTGACAAAAATGATTTCGTGCAGCGACCAGTAGTTGCCGTGCTCGCCGTGGTTTTCAAGGCGCACCATCTTGACTTTTGTCGGGCGCTTGAAGACGGCGACAACCACGCCTTCCTCCGTTTTGAATTCGCAGTCAGACTCGTCGAAGTCGTCGAGATTTTCGCCGACAAAGAGCTTCGGGCTGAGCGTTAGGTCGCCCTTCGAGCCCGCGGAGTCAAAGCGGATTTGCCTCAAAATCCTCGTTTCGGGCAGCTCGAACTGAATCCACTGCCCCGGCTTGTGGCTTTCGCCCGTCGACCAGCGCGAGCCCAAATTGCCGTCGAAGACGGCTTTGAGATCTTGGGAATTCTTAAACGCAGTGCCCTTGATGCCGCCCGGCAGCTCTTCCATCTTGAAGTTTTTGAGGTTCATTCTGCGGAGCTTTTCGACCTTCTTTGCGTCCTTTTTGTCGACCGCATTTTTAATGATGTAGTCGGCTGCGGGATCGTCGGGCTCGCCCGCATTCGCAATTACCGCAATAATAGTCGCCTGCACAGCCTTGCGCTCTTCGGGCTTTTTAAGCGACTTGTCGAGCGCGACAAGCGGCTTGAGAGCAGTCGTGTTGTTCCACTTTGCAAGCTCCGCAAGAGCCTGTTTAGGCATTTTATTTTTGTAGGCGTAAATGCACATCTTCACGCCCGCGTCGGAATTGTTGGCGGATGCAAAGCGCATAAACTGGGCTTTTTCGGCTGGGCTGCCCGCGGAAGCGAATAGCTTTTGCGCGGCTGCGACCATGTCGGAATTGCACTCGCGGCGCGAGCACGTTACCATAAGAGCCATCGCAGGCCTCTTCAAATTCTGCGGGAGCGAATTGTATATGGAGGCGGCGCGCACGAACGCCTCGCTGTTTTTGAGCACGGCGTTTTTAAGATAGTCAAACGCCGCGATTTTCGCGTTTTCGTCGGTCTGAGACTTGATTATGTCGAAGAGAAAATCCAGCGAATTTGAAGAGTCGAGGTTTGAAATCGTCTCTTTTATAAATTCGAATTCCGCGCCCTTCAAGCCTTCGGAAAGCTTTACGTATTTTTGGAATTTGCCCTTGATTTTCGCCGACGCCAAAATGAATGCTGCGTTGCGGAAAGTATTTCTGTCGTGGTAAAGCGAAACGAATGAGACCGCCTTTGAGACGCCTTCCTCCAAGCCGAATTTCGAGATTGCCTCGGTTATGGCGATTGCGGTTCCAGCTGTTTTGGGTTCGACTGCCAAAATTTCCTTCGCGCCCTCGCCGCGCTTTATTAGAGCGTAAATCATCTCCGCCCTGTCTTCTTCGGGCAGATTTTGAAGGGAGAGAGCTGCGGGGATTTTTACGTTTTTGTTGCGCCCCAAAAACCTTATGACGTCCGCCTGGATTGCGCCCTCGACAACCTTGCCGCCCTTGGCAAGCTCGATTGCCGCGAGCGTGCGCAGGTTGCGCGGCGCGGATTTGTCCGCCGCCACTTCGGCCGCGAATTTTGCAACGGCAGCCTTGTTGAGCTCGCTGCTTGCAAACGCGATTTCGCCGAACTGGTTTTTAAGCATCGGGCTTTTTGCCGCCTTGTAGGCGTCGATGACTGCGGAAATCGCAGCGGCAGTGCCAAGCCTCGGCATTGCCGAGACGGCGGCCCACGCCATTTTTTCGTCGCCAGCCTTGTTTGCGGCGGCGAATTTGCCCTTCAAAAATTCCAAAATCGAGGGGTCTTTGTGGTAGGAAAGAGCCATGACCGCGTCGCGGGCGATGTAGTCAACCTTGCTCGAGGCAAGAGTTTTCAAGACGGAAACCGCGTTCGGGTCTTTCGACCTCGCCAAGGATATGAATAGGCTTTCGGTGTAGTAGCGGTTTTTCGGGTCTTTTTCGAGGCTGTCGCGGGCGATGATTTCGCCGACCTGCTTGGCGGTGGAATTTGCCCCCGCAACCTGCAGCAATTCCGACAACATTTTGCGGTAGCGGTTCGTGCCCTTCTTCTGCTGCAATTCCGAAACGCAGATTTTTTCGATTTGCGAAGCGGTCTCGGGCGATTCCGTCATCGCCTGGTATGCGCGGAAGAACACTTTTTCTATCGGCTCAAGCTGGCCGCCATAGTCGATATTCTGCAAGGTTTTTACGCCGTTTACGCTCGCGGCGGCAATCGCGCGCTGCATTGCGGCTTCGCCAAGCGGAGTGGCGTCGGCTGGCAGGTCGCCCGAGGCGTATTGCAGGCCGCGCATGTACATTTCGCAAACATTGGGGTTGCGCCAATACACGTCGAGCCTGTGGCCGAACGCGCCGTAGAAAATTCTGCCCTTGCCGAATTTCTTGACCCACGAAAGCCCGAAATCCTTCGTCTTGCGGCGCGTTTCCTTCATCGGGTCGCTGCCGCCGTCCTTGGGGCTGCGGTCGAAGTCCAAAGAAAGCAGGATGCGCTGCTTGTCGCGGCTGTAGCCGTACTCCTCGATGAACGTGTAGATTTCGTCCTGGATTTTAAACTCGTTGTTTTCCCAAATGCCTTTGGTTGTCGGGTGGCCGGGGTCTTCAACCAAGACCGTAACGGCTGCGTTGCCCGCGCCCCAGGGGTGCCCCGCAAAGCGGCCGCCCATCATGACGGGATAGGCGGGGAACTGCTCGTTGGGGTTTGCGCTGTCCTTGCAGTCCATCGCGTCGCAAGCGGCGTGCATGCCCATGATGCCGCCGCCCTCCTCGACGTACTTTATGAGATTGTCGCGATACTTGATGTTCGCGGCGGTATCCGCCTTCTTTTGCTCGCCCGACATTTTTTCGCGCTCGTCGCGGTAAGACTCGAAGAAGCGCCCCGTGCAGTTGTTGATTACAACGCAGTCGTACTTCTTCAAATTTTCGAGCTCAAAGTCTTTTACGTCGTCGGAAAATTTGACTTTCCACATGCCCTCAGAACGAGCCTCCAAGACTTTCATAAACTCGTTGAAAGCGGGGATGCCCTCTGTGTGGCGGAAGCCTTCGGTTCTGCTCCAAACAAGAAAGTGGCGGACTTTCTTGGGCTTGACCGCGAGCTTTTTGGGTGCCGCCTCCGCGGTCATTTTTATCTGCTCGGCAGTCAGAACGACATCGGGCCGCTCATAATGCTGCTGGGCAAACGCCGCGCCGACAAACAGCGCGGACATCGCCATAAGCAAAGATTTTTTCATTGCAAAATTTTCGTAGGATTATTTGCCAAGATACGGATTTTTCTTGTCGCCCAATGGTTTAGTCTGGTCTTTTTTGAGCTTCAAGTCGCCGGTTGCATACAACAGCCCGCGGACATACATTTCGCAAACCTCGGGGTTACGGTAATATACGTCCTTCCTGTGGCCGAATGCGCCGTAGAAAATTCTGCCCTTGCCGAAATCCTTTACCCAAACCAAACCGAAGTCTTTGTTCTTGCGGTTTGTGCGGGTCATCGGGTCCGCGCCGTCGTTGAGCGGGCTCTTGTCGTAGTCGATTGAAATCAAGATGCGCTGCTTGTTGCGGTCGTAGCCGTATGCTTCGATGAACGTGTAGATTTCGTCCTGGAGGCTGAAGGAATTTTCCTGCCAAATGCCCTTTACAATGGGATTGTTCGGGTCTTCGATGATGAAGGTTTCAGGCTTGTTGCCCGCGCCCCAGGGGTGCCCCGCAAAGCGGCCGCCCATCATGACGGGATAGGCGGGGAATTTTTCCTCGTCCTTGGCGTCGTCCCAAGCTTCGCTCTCTTTTA
This sequence comes from Opitutales bacterium, assembly GCA_017526045.1. Lineage (GTDB taxonomy): Bacteria > Verrucomicrobiota > Verrucomicrobiia > Opitutales > Intestinicryptomonadaceae > Intestinicryptomonas. The sequence goes on along the minus strand of JAFXRX010000151.1, from coordinate 224 downwards.
GAATTTTGATAAATTCCGGCATTTTTTCGTCGACTTTGTGCTTATTGTCCTTGCAGTCCATCGCGTCGCAGGCAGCGTGCGCGCCCATGATGCCGCCGCCTTCATAGACGTAGCGGACGAGATTGTCGCGGCAGATGTAGTTCATCTTTTCGTCTTCGCGCTTCTGGTCGCCCGTCATGCCTTCGGTCTTTGCGCGGTACTGGTCGCCCTTGAAGCCTTCGCGG
>JAFXRX010000150.1 GCA_017526045.1 Opitutales bacterium | reverse complement strand
CCCAAAAAATTTTTTTAGGGCGCGTTTTTTTGAGCTTGGCAACATTTAAAAATTTTAAAAGAGGGCGCAAAAAAGTATTGAAATATTTACATTAAATACTAAATATGGACTTAGTATTTTAAAAAATATATTTAAGGGGAGAAAAAATGCATTTAACGACATTCCAGTGCGTCTGCATAGTAATTGGATTTATATGGGTGGGGCTGTCGCTCTACTGCATTAGAAAAGTCCAGCAGGCATTTTTCAAGCCCGACATGTATTTGGACGCTTTCATCGCGAAGCTCGACAAGAAAAACGAGAAGGGCGAGTTTGAAAAGTACGTAAAAGAAAAGAAAATTTACTACGCTAAATTTTTTGTTCTGGCTGCGTTTTTTGCGGTTTTGTTTTTCGCGATGGGTTTCATTGCGTAAGACAAATGCGTTTTTTTGCGCAAAATTGCGTTTTTTGTTGACATAAACAAAGGTTTAATGTCATTGTATATAAAGAAAATCTCGCATTGGCATGGAGGTTTTCGCAAAATTGTTTTTGCGAAAGCGGATGCTTGAAAAATCTACCCTAAATATCCCGACCCCGAATATTTAGCTTAAAGACTTTTTATGCTGCTTTTAAAACTACCCCGATTTTAATATTTTTTATTGCAAGAATCGGCTTCCGGCGAAAACAATTAAGGCGCAATGCGCCTGCGATTTCCTTTTTTGCCGCAGGGGTTTTCTAACGCGGCGGAAAACAATATCCGCCCGAATATGTCGGCGGGCTTTTTGAGGAAAGCCTGTTGTTTACATTATAAAAACATAAAGCAAAAATTATGGCAAAGACAGAAAAAACTGTAAAAAAATCGGTAAAGGCCGCCAAGAAAACGGTTGCGGCAAAGAAAACAAAATCAACCTCAAAATCCGTAAAATACACCTATTGGTTCGGCAAGAAGACGGACGGCGACGCCAAGATGCGCAATCTTTTGGGCGGCAAGGGCGCAAACCTTGCGGAAATGGCGCGCATAGGCCTGCCTGTTCCTCCGGGCTTTACAATCACTACGGAAGTTTGCTCGTATTTTTACGCAAACGGCAAGAAATACCCCGCCGCGCTTTCGCCTGCTGTTAAAGAAGGCGTAGCTTCTGTTGAAAAGCAGATGGGCAAGAAGTTCGGCGACGCCGCCGATCCGCTCTTGTTCTCGGTCCGCTCGGGCGCGAGGGAGTCGATGCCCGGCATGATGGACCCCATCCTGAATTTGGGCTTGAACGACAAGACGGTCGAAGGCCTCGCCGCCAAAACGTCCAACCCGCGCTTCGCGTACGACTGCTACCGCCGCTTCATACAGATGTACGGCGACGTCGTCATGGGCGTTCAGGCCCGCAACGAGGCTGAAATCGAGCCGTTCCACGAAGTCATGGAAGGCTTGAAAAAGGAAGTCGGCGCGAAGCTCGACACCGACTTGGACGTCGAAAATTTGAAGGAGCTTGTGGCGCGCTACAAGGTTTTAATCAAGAACCGCACGGGCAAGCAGTTCCCGCAGGATGTCTATGAGCAGCTCTGGGGCGCAATCGGCGCGGTGTTCGATTCTTGGATGAACGAGCGCGCGATTATCTACCGCCAGAAGTACGGCATCCCCGCCGACTGGGGCACAGCCGTCAACGTGCAGACGATGGTCTTCGGCAACAAGGGCGACACGTCCGCAACGGGCGTCGCCTTCACGCGCGACCCCGCCAACGGCGAAAACGTCTTCTACGGCGAATATCTCATCAACGCGCAGGGCGAAGACGTCGTTGCGGGCGTTCGCACCCCGCACAAAATCGCGATGCTTTCAAAGGAAATGCCAAAGGCTTACAAGGAGCTTTTGTCAATCCGCTCAAAGCTTGAAAAGCACTTCCGCGACATGCAGGACTTCGAGTTCACAATCGAAGAAAACAAGCTTTACATGCTGCAGACGCGCAACGGCAAGCGCACGGGGCTTTCGGCTGTCCGAGTCGCCGTCGAAATGAACAAGGAGCGCTTGATGGACGAAAAGACTGCGGTCAAGAAAATCCCCGCCGAGTCGATTTCGAGCCTGCTTGTCCCCGTATTCGACCCCGTCGCGGTCAAGAAGGCGAAGGCAATCGCAAAGGGCTTGAACGCGGGCCCGGGCGCGGCGACGGGCAAGGTTGTGTTCTCCGCCGCCAGAGCCGAGCTTGAAAACTCCAAGGGCGCAAAAACAATTCTCTGCCGCGAGGAAACTTCGCCCGAAGACTTGCGCGGCATGATAGCCTCCGAGGGCATTCTTACCTCGCGCGGTGGCGTAAGCTCGCACGCGGCTTTGGTCGCGCGCCAGATGGGCAAGGTATGCGTCTGCGGCGCGTCCTCAATTCACGTCGACTACGCAAAGCATCTCATGAGCGTCGGCGACATCGTTATCAAGGAGGGCGACTACATTTCAATCGACGGCACGACGGGCGAAATCTTCCTGGGCGAAATCCCGACTGTGGATTCCGAAGTCGTGCGCGTTTTGAACGGCAAGATGAAGCCTTCGAAAAGCTACACCTACCAGCTCTTCGAGACCGTCATGAAGTGGGCGGACAAGTACCGCAAGCTCGGCATCCGCACGAACGCCGACAGCCCCGCGCAGGCGAAGTCCGCGCTGCTCTTGGGCGCGGAAGGCATCGGGCTTTGGGCACTTTAGAAACATACTGTCCCGGCCTATCGAAGCGGATTCAAGCTCGTCGCTGTCCTGCGGTATGCAGTACCCCGT
>JAFXRX010000149.1 GCA_017526045.1 Opitutales bacterium | reverse complement strand
TTTGCCGTCCAAAACTATCGTCTCGTCCCAAGAGGTCGGGCATTGCGCCATAAACGCAGTGCATTCGGACTCTTTTAGATAAAGCGACGGCGAGTCGGAAAGCATTTTAAGCGGCTCGAAGAAGCACACGTACATCGCCATCTGGTGGGCGCGCGAGCCCTGGGCGGAGGGCTGGACGGAGTTTGTGCCAAAGCCGCCTTTTGTCAGGTTGCGCATAGCCCCGGGGGTGTAGTCCATGGGGCCCGCCAGCGAGCGCATGAAAACAAGGTCGATATTGTGCGAGGGCGTCATGTTTGCAATTCCGCCGCCCTTGTTGTTTTCGCCTCCGCGCACGCCCTCAAAGTTTATTACATTGGGATATTTGCGGTGGAGCCCCGAGGAAGGCGGGCAGCCGTGGAAATCCACAAGCAGCTTTCTTTCGGCGGCAAGGCTTGCGATGTTTTCAAGAAGCTCTACTGCAATTTGGTCGTCGCGCTCCAAAAAGTCGATTTTAAGCCCCGCGACTCCCCAAGATTTTGCCCTGTCCAAAATCTTTTCCGCGTCGAAATTAAACGGGCGGATAAGGCACCACAAAAGAATTTTTACGTTCTTTTTATTTGCGTAATCCACAAGCTCTTTAATGTCGATTTTTGGCTGCATTGTTGCGACTTTGTCGTTGTCGCCAAGCCAGCCTTCGTCCAGCAGAAAATATTTCATGCCGAATTTTGACGCGAAATCGACATAGTATTTGTATGTGAGCATATTTTGCCCCGCCTGAAAATCGACGCCGAATAGCCCCCAGTTGTTCCACCAGTCCCAAGCGCAAGTGCCCGGCTCAATCCAGGAAGTATCCTTAATTTTCGAGGGGCAGGCGAGCTTGTATTGCAGGGGGTGCTCGACAAGGTTTGCGTCTTCCCGCGCGAAAATAAAGCCCCTCCACGGGAACGCGCGCGGCGACTGGCTTTTTGAAATATAGTCTTCTGTCGTTTTCGGCATGTAAAGCCCGCCCTTTCTTTCAAACTCTTTGGGGTAAGGCGCGTACGCCCCCTCTACCGCGCCGCCCGAGAATTTCAAATTCATTTTCGGATAGCTCGAAACGTCGGAATCGATTATGGCAACCTTGATTTTGCCTGTGTCGAAGACAAAGGGCAATGCCGCCATATTCATGTGCCTGCCTATGTCTTTAAGCTTCATGCGCCTGTAGCTGTCCTCAAAAAAGCAGTGGAAAGAGTTGACGGGCTGCGGATACGCGTTGAATTCGGGGTTGAACGGAAATTTTGCCGTCTCCTGCTTTACGACAATATCCCCTTTGCCCTCGCTAATGAAGCGGTATGCGAGCGCGTCGTCGTACGCGCGGAACTCGACTGAAAATTTGTCGAATTTGAGCGCAAGGCGGTTGTAATTGTCCAAAATTTGGCTGTTGCCGCCCAATGAATTATTGAGAAGCTTTTTAACGCTTGATGCCGACTTCGAGACAAACCTCGGATTTTCGCCGAAATTGCCCAAGCTCGTATCCATGCCAATTTGACAATTTTCTACTATGCTCTCGCCGTCGAATTTCACCGAAAAATTCAGCGTTTTTGAAACGTCGATTTTCACTTCGAGTTTTCCGTCGGGCGAGAGCAGCGCAAAATCGCGGCCGAATGAGCAAAGCGCGGCAAAAGCGCACGCTAATAGAATGAACTTAATTTTCACAATATTTTCCTCCCTGTATATAAGTTTATTTTCAGTAAGATAAATAAGTTTACAATATTTCGGCTAATTTTGTCAAGAGAAACCTCTTTTTTCATTTTGACAAAAAAAAGCGGCAAAAACTGCCGCTTTTTTCGAGATTTTGAACTGGTTTTGGAATTAGCAGTACATTGCAAGAATTGCTTCGTAAAGCTCCTGCTTGCCGCTTGTCTGCTTGGGCTCGCCCTTCTGCTTTGCGTAGGCTACGATGTCTTCCAAAGAGAGCTTGCCCTCTTCGAATTCCTTGCCCTTGCCAGCGTCAAACGAGGCGTAGCGCTCCTTGACCATGTTGCAGAGCCTGCCGTCTTCGATGATGGCAGCCGCGCTTTCGAGGGCGCGCGCCATGGCGTCCATGCCCGCGATGTGGGCGATGAAGATGTCTTCCAAGTCTGTCGAATTGCGGCGCGTCTTGGCGTCGAAGTTCGTGCCGCCGTTGCCGAAGCCGCCGTTGCGGATAACCTGAATCATGGCCTGTACAAGCTCGAACTGGTCGATCGGGAACTGGTCGGTGTCCCAGCCGTTCTGGTAGTCGCCGCGGTTTGCGTCGATGGAGCCGAGCATGCCGTTGTCGACAGCCACCTGCAATTCGTGCTCGAATGTGTGGCCTGCCAATGTGGCGTGGTTAACTTCGATATTTACCTTGAAATCCTTGTCGAGGTTGTGCGCCTTCAAGAAACCGATAACAGTTTCGGTGTCGACGTCGTACTGGTGCTTTGAAGGTTCCATGGGCTTGGGCTCGATGAGGAACGTGCCCTTAAAGCCTTTTGCGCGGGCATAGTCGCGGGCTGCGGTAAGCATGCGGGCGAGGTGTTCCTTTTCGCGCTTCTGGTCGGTGTTGAGGATGCTCATGTAGCCTTCGCGGCCGCCCCAGAATACGTAGTTTGTGCCGCCGAGCTCAATTGTGGCGTCGATTGCGTTCTTGATTTGAACCGCAGCGCGGGCTACAACGTCAAAGTCGGGGTTGGTTGCCGCGCCGTTCATGTAGCGCTTGTGGCTGAATACGTTTGCCGTGCCCCACAAAAGCTTGATGCCGGTTTCCGCCTGCTTCTGCTTTGCGTAGGCGACAATTTCCTTCATGCGCTTTTCGTATTCGGCAATGTCCGCGCCTTCCTGGACGAGGTCGACGTCGTGGAAGCAGTAGTATTCGATGCCGATTTTCTGCATGAATTCAAAGCCCGCGTCCATCTTGTCCTTGGCTGCCTGCACGGGGCATTCCGCGCCGTTCCAGGGGAAAGTTTTTGTGCCGCCGCCGAACTGGTCCGCGCCTTCCGCGCAAAGAGTGTGCCACCACGCCATGGAGAACTTGAGCCAGTCTTTCATCTTCTTGCCCATGATTACCTTTTCGGCGTCGTAATAACGGAAGGCCATCGGGTTTTTGGAGTCCTTGCCTTCAAACTTGATTTTCCCAACTGTCGGGAAATATTCTTTTGCCATTGTTGTTCCTTTATTTGTGTTGATTGTTATTGTTGAAATTCCATTTACTGTGCTAATCTATACTGCACCGTTAAATTGGTTAAAAATAAAAAATGCTTTTGCTGGGGTTGTCAACTATTATCGGCGGGAAAATTCAAAAAAAATAAACGAGCCACAAACAAAAGGAAGCGGGGATGCCGCAAAAACCGCAGCACCCCCGCCTTTTATTTCTATTTTCTATATATCTCACCCATGAGAAAATTTTTCACTTTTGGGAACTTGCAAAAGTCTGGGGCTTCTTTTGCTTTTCCTTGACGGCCTTTTTGGCGGCGGATTTTTTAAGGTACTCTTCGATGGCCTTGGCCTCCGCCTCGTCGTTTGCGATGCCCTTTGCCTCGTAGTATTTAAAGTACTTCATGTCGCCTTCG
>JAFXRX010000148.1 GCA_017526045.1 Opitutales bacterium | reverse complement strand
TGCTCGCGCGAGGAGCCGCAGCCGAAGTTCGCGCCGCTCAGAAGAACGGAAGCCCCCTTGAAGCGCGGGTCTGTAAGCGGGTGCTTTTTGTCGGAGCCGTCGGCGTTCTTGCGTTCGTCGTAAAACGCGTACTGCCCCAAGCCCTCGAATGTCACGCAAACCATGAAGCGCGCGGGGATAATCCTGTCGGTGTCGATGTCGTTGCCGGGGACGAAAACGCCCCTGCCCTCTACTTTTTCAATTTTACGCAAAGCATAATTGTGTATTAAAGATAGGCAAGCGCGGGGCGATGTCCACAAAAAAACGCAAAACCCGCAAGGATTTCGCGCTTTCGATTTTTTATAAAAATGCCGTCTATTCTTTTGCGGGAGCCTTTGGGGCGGCGAGCTCGTCCAAGTCTTCGGGCGAGGGATGGCGCAGGATGTTGGGCATCGGGCGCGGCCTGCGCGGCTGTGCGTTGCCGGCTTCGGGCGGAGGCGGCGGAGTTGCGCCGTCTTTCTGGGCCTGCGGCGGAGGCGGCAGGTCGGGCTTTTCGCCCCTGTCGCGGCGCGGGCGGTCGGCTCTGTCGCCGCGCTGGGGCCTGCCCTCGCGGTTGCCCGCCGCGGCGCGGCGGTTTGCAGCCCTGTCGGAGGCGTCAGCAAACATTCTGCGCTGCCTTTCGATTAGCGGGACGAGCTCCTCTGCGGAAAGCTTGCCGTCGCCGTCCTTGTCGAATTCCTCAACCATAGTTTGCGCGTGCTTTTTTTGCATCTCCTCAAAGCGTCTTTTGCGCTCTTTAAGGGAAGACTTCGCCGCGGCGAGCTCGGTTTCGTTTAAATAGCCGTCGCCGTCCTTGTCGAACTGGCGAAGAATTCGAGCCTTGAAGTCTTCGGGCAATTTGCCCTTTTTCGCCTCGGCGGAGGGGGCTTCGGGAGCGGAGGGCGCGGCGGCGTCCTGGGCGATTGACGGGAGCGCGCAGAAAGAAAGCGCGCAAAGAGCCAATGCAAGTTTTTTAAGTTTCATATTTTTTTCGGGTTTATTGTTAAAAATGATTTATGCCTATACAAACGCAGCCGCCGCAAAAAAGTTTCAAAAAAATTTTTTTCTCGCAAAGGGCGCGGGGCGGGCGGTAATATGTACTTGCAATTTAAAACCAACAATATTTTAATCATCGGGAATTTTTAGTATGTACCAGGTAACTTTCAGCGATCAGGCAATGGGCGAAATCAACAAGCTCGACAAAATGAAGCAAATCGAGCTTATCGAGCGCCTCGGCGCAATCACGCCCGAAGAATTGCAGGCGGGCAAGGGCGACTTGGGCTCGTTCCACCGCTTCGGCAAAAACTTTTACAGGCTGCGCGTGGGCGACTACCGCATATACTTCGAAATAACAGCCCCCGAACAGGCGATTTTGGCGCATTACGTCCTGCACAAACACACGCTCGCCGACTTCGTTTTCCGCTTCAAGCTGCCGTTTTCGGAGGAGACGATGGTCGAGCAGGAGGACAATTTCTGGAAATATCTGGACTCCTTGAAAAAATAACTTTTCCCAATTTGAACTATGAACCAGGAAAAACCCAAACTTTGGGCAAACGTCCACCAGGCAAGCAAAATTTACATCCTGCCGAATTTTTTTACGGCGGGCAATTTGTTCTTCGGGTTCGTCTCGATAATACTGTGCATGCGCGGCAGGTTCGCGGCGTCGGAGTCGCACTCGGCAATACACGGGCTTGCGAATATTTTTGTGGAAGTCGACCCCGCGAAAAACCCGAGCGCGAGCTACTACGTCGTGGCGATTTTGGCGATACTGCTTTCGGTTTTCTGCGACGCGCTCGACGGGAGAGTGGCGAGGGCGAGCGGCAAAACCTCGCTTTTCGGCAAGGAATTCGACTCGCTTGCCGACGCAGTGGCATTCGGAGTGGCGCCGTGCCTGCTGACATTTTTATTGACGCTCAACCCCGAGCAGGCCTCTGAAAGCCTGAAGAGCTATATCGCGCCGCTCGGCTGGTTTGTGGCGTTCATTTACCTGCTTTGCGGCTGCATAAGGCTTGCGAGGTTCAACGTGATAACAAACCCCTACATCGCGGGGCACGAAAAGTACGAGCAAGGGGATTTCAGCGGATTGCCCGTGCCCGCGGCGGCGGGCGCGATGTCGTCAATCGCGCTTACAATGCTGAGCCTCAACCTTTGGAGCTACACGCTCTGGATTGTGCCGGTAATGCTGCTTATTTCGTTTTTGATGATAAGCAACATCCCCTACCCCTCGTTTAAACACGTAAATTGGGACGCAAGCGCGCGCATACGCTCGTTCGTGGCGATAATCGCGTGCATTTTGCTCATCATAAAAATGGGAGTGTACAGCTTCACAATAATATTCCTGCTGTACATCGCCATTCCGCCGCTAAAATACGCGCCGAAACTCTTCAGCATAATAAAATATATCGCAACGCGCAAAAGATAATCCCCGCAAAAAAACTTCGGCAAATGCCGAAGTTTTTTTGTACCCAAAATAAAATGCAATAAGAGAGAAAAATAAGTGCGAAAAAACGGGGATAAACGGGAAAGAAAAAGCAAACTTCTATTACGGATGCGGCGAAGCCGCTCTAACTTTTTCGTTAAGCAGCTTGATAGGTTGTGAGGGGAAAAAGTGGGGAGGATGCCCGATGAATATTTTCCCAAAAAGTTTTTTTTAAAAACGTTTTTGGGAGCCCTTTTTGTTGTGTTTTGCGAATGGAGTGCTGTATTATAATACTGCCCCCTGAGCAAAACCGACATGGAGGGCAAGGGGTAAAAAAGCTTTCTTTTTACGGATGCGAAGCTCTCTTATAAAAATTTAATTAAAAGCTTT
>JAFXRX010000147.1 GCA_017526045.1 Opitutales bacterium | reverse complement strand
TAAGTGCGATTTGGTCTAAAATTGTCATAATTTTGAAATGTAATGCGCAAAAATATTCTTTTTTTAAGCGGTATTTTGCAAGCATCTTTTATTTTTTTGCGGAAAAAAAGAGCGGGCAGGGCGCCCGTTTGCGCGAAGAGGCAATCCTTGCGGACTGCCTCTTCGGGGGTTGCCATGGTATGATTTAAAAAATGCCCTAAAATTTGTAGCTTGCCGAAACGCCGATTACGTTGATGTGCGCGGCGTATTCGCCCTTCAAGTGGACGCCGTTTTCGTTGCGGTCGATTTCGCGGTTGCCGAACACGAAGATGTAAGTGTAGGCTATGTCGAAAGTCCAGTTTTCATAGGTGTAGCCCGCGCCACAGGAAATCCAGAGGCGGTCGGCGCATGGGATGCGCGGCGTCCTGTGCTTGGGCGACCTTACCGGGCTTTCGTCGTAGCAGACGCCGAGGCGCAAAATCAGGTCTTCAATGGCGTAGAGGTGCAAGCCAAGCGAAACGCGCGAAGTGTCCTCCCAGTCTTCCTTGATTGAAACCCCCTGCGGCAGCCCCTTGACTGTCAAGTCTTCAAAAACCGACCACCTTATGAACGAGTAGTCCGCCATGACCGCGAACATGTTGAAATCGCCGCGGAGCCTCTGGTAAAAGCCGATTGTGAAAGTGTCGGGCATGTGCATGTCGGCTTTGATAGAGTACATTTTATTGCCGTTGATATAGGCGTGCCCCTTCAAAGTGTGGTCGACCGCGCTCCTCCACATAAAGCCGAAGCGGCCGTCTTCGGCATACTGGATTGTAAAGCCGATATTGCCGCCGACGCTCCAGCTGTCGCCCTTCAATTTGAGCGTGTAGTCCGCAAGCGGCACCCACTGCGAAAGGGAGCAGAAGCCGTACTGCGCGCTGACGCCGCCGCAAATCGAAAGCCAGTCGTTGACCTTCCAGGCGACGGAAGGGTTGATGTCGGCAGTCAAGAGGAAGCTGCGGATGCCCTGGTTGTGCCCGAACCAGTTGCTGGCGTATTTCGATTCAAGCCCCCACGGCGCGGTAATTGAAAGCGTCGCAATAAAATCTTCGGCAAATTTGTAGCCCGCATAGAAATTGGGCACATATGAATCGACGTCGCAGTTGCCGTTTTTACCGTCGCCCATCATGCCCGAAGAGCCTTGGTCCCTCATGGAAAGGCTCGGCAAAACAGCAAAGCCGCCCGCGCTCAAAAGCCCTTCGCCTACCTGCAAATCCGCAAAGCTCATCGCCGACGGATTCCAGAAAGCCGCGCTTGCGGAATTGTTCGCGTTGACGGTCGCCCCCGCCATCGCAGTGCCCATGTTGTCCGCGCCCTGCTCGACTATTTGATAGCCCGCCCCGAACGCCGCGCACGCTGAAAACGCCGCCAATGCTGCAAAGAGAAGTTTTATGCGTTTCATCTTTTCTATGTTTTGTTCGTATATGAAAAAAATGAACAGTTGTTCATTTTTATTGTTGCGCAAAATATGAACGCACGTTCATTTTTTGTAAAGAAAAAAATCGCTTGATTAAAAAAAAGGCATATGTTTTATGGGAAGCTGAAGATGCGCAAAGTCGACCGCACAAGGGAAAAAATTTTGAAGACCACTTTTTTGCTTTTGATAGAGAAGGGGTACGACAATGTTTTGGTAAGCGACATCCAGGCGCAGACGGGGCTTTCGCGCGGGCTTTTGTACAGATACTACAAGAACAAGTCCGCGCTTGTCTTGGCGGCGTGCAGGGAATTTTTCTACGACAGATACCTGGGGGATTTCGACTACGACAACTCGTCGCTTTGCGAATTTTTCAAGCACGTCGAATACGCAATAGACAGGATAACGCATTTCGACGGGGTGGAGGTGGAGATGCTCAAATACAACACGCTTTACTCGTCGCTGATACAGAGCAAGCCGGAGTACAAAGATTTTGCGCAGTTTGAATTTGCGAAGGCGCGGCGGCTCATAAAAAACGCGATAGAGCGTGGCGAGATAAAGGCGGACATTCCCGACAATTTCATAGGCGGGACAGTTTTGGCGATAGTGGGGCGTACGACATATATTACGAAAGTTCTCTCTAATGCCGCGATTTGCGAGCGCATAGTGCGCGATTTATGGCTCTTCTATTCTCTTATAAAAACATAGGGACGCGGGCGGTGAAAAAGCGTTATAGCTTTGCATAACTGCGTGAAAAATAAAGCCTGCTCGGTCAAGTACGTTTTTTGTACACTCCGCTCGCAGGACTAATTTCCCAAAAAGTTTTTTTCAAAAACATTTTTGGGAGCCCTAT
>JAFXRX010000011.1 GCA_017526045.1 Opitutales bacterium | reverse complement strand
GGTCGAGCCCTCCGCCACCGCGCGCTCCAAGTCGCCCGACATGCCCATTGAAAGCTCTTCAAGCCCGACGCCGAAATCCGCGCGCAGCTTGTCGCGCAAATTGCGCAGATTGGCGAAGGCGCGCGAGGCGGAGTCCAAATTTTCGTCGAGAGGCGCGATAGTCATACGCCCTTCGTCTTTCAAATTTTGCATGTCCAAAACTTTTTCTAAAAGCGAAGGGGCGTCTTCTATTTCCGCGCCGAATTTTGCGGGGTCGCGACCGGCGTTTATCTGCAGCAAAACACGCAGATTTTTGCCGAGAGATGCGGCGGCAGAATCGAGCTTCTGCGCAAGATGGACGCTGTCGACGCTCTCTATTCTGTCGAAAAGCTCGGCGGCTTTCTTTGCCTTGTTAGACTGCAAATGCCCTATGAGCTCCCACTGCAAGCCGCTTGCCAGCGGGATTTTTTGCTCCGCCTCCTGCACCCTGTTTTCGCCGACAGCGGCAATTCCCGAGCGAAGCGCGTAAAGCGCGGCGTCTGCGGGGTGGTTTTTTGTGACGGGCAGAATTTTTACATCCGCAGCGCCCCTGCCGCAAGAGGCGCACGCGCTTTCGACGCGCTCTTTTAAACGCCGCAGATTTTGCGAAAATTCTTCAAACGAGACCATCGCCGCGGAATTTTTTACACCTCTTTTTTGGAGTCCTTCGACGAAGCCAAAAGCCTCATGCCGAACTTCCACAAAGGCCCCGTGATGTTGCCCGCGCTCGACAAAACGTCGTCGAGCGCGTTTACGAACCTGTCGATTTCGGCGTCGCCTGAAATGTACGGCGGCAGGATTTTCAACACGTCCATGCTGTGGTCGGTAACCTGCGTTATGATGCGGTGCTTGTCGATTAAAGAAGTTACAATCATCTGCGTAAAGAGCGCGTTGTTTGCCATTTTCAGAGCCTTCCACGACGCCTTTTTAAGCAGCGACTTCGGCTCCTGGAACTCGATTGCAATCATCAGCCCCATGCCGCGCGCCTCTTTTATGTACTCGTGCTTTTCGCGCAGTGCATTGACTTTTTCGACGATTTTTTTGCCGGCTTCGGCGCAGCGCTCGACCATGTTTTCGTTGTCCAAAACGCTCAAAGACGCCAAGCCCGCGACCATCGCGAGGGCGTTGCGCCCGAAAGTCGTCGAGTGGATTACGCATTTTTCCAAAGTCGAAAAAGCCGCCTGGTGGATTGCCCTCGTGGTGATAAAAGCCCCGACGGGAACGTAGCCGCCCGAGAGGGTTTTTGCGACTGTGACGATGTCGGGGTCGAGATTCCAGTGCTGGAACGCGAACATTTTGCCCGTGCGCCCCAAGCCCGTCTGGACTTCGTCGCAGATAAACAGCGTGCCGTATTTGCGGCAGAGCTCCTGGGCTTTTGGCAGATAGTCGGGCGCGGGAATTCTTACGCCGTGGCCCTGCACGCATTCGACGATGAACGCGGCGACGTCGCCTTTTTTAAGCTCGGCTTCAAGCGCGTCCAAGTCGTCGTAGGGCACGCAGCCAAAGCCCGGCACCATTTCGCCGAAGCCCTCCTGGAAATGCTTGTTGACTGTCAGCGAGAGCGAGCCGTATGTCAGCCCGTGGTAGCCGCCCTTTTGCGAGAGCACGCGCGGGCGCTTCGTGTAGGCGCGCGCAAATTTCACCGCTCCCTCGTTTGCCTCGGTGCCCGAATTGCAGAAGAAGACAGCCTCGCGCCTGCCGCCGAGGCGCTTGACAAGCTCCTCTGCCAAAAGCCCGCTTAGAAGGGCGCAGTTAAGCTGCACCATGTTCGATAGCTTCATGTCCACAGCGTCTTTAATCGCCTTGCCGACAACGGGGTGGTTGCGCCCCAGGCCGTAAACGCCGTAGCCGCTTATGAAATCGAGATAGTCTTTGCCTTCGAGGTCGTAAAGATAGCAGCCCTCGCCCCTCAAAAAGCACTTGTCAAAACCGATGGTTTTCAAAACCTTCACGAAAGTCCTGTTCATGTATTTTTCGTGAAGCTCGTAATTTTCGCCCTTGCGCGACTCTATAAGAGATTTTAAGTCGAATTCTTTCATGGCCGTATTATTCTGATTTAAAAAAATCTTACCACGCAAAAAACGGAGTTCAAACTTTATTTTGAAAATTATTGCTTGCGATTTTTGCGCGATTTTCAAGACTTTAAAAGCGTAAATATATGGCACAACTTTTTCCGATATTCGCCCACTATGTCGTCAACCTCGACCCGTTTGCCGTGCGCTTTCCCGAAGGCTGGTTTTTGGAGGGCATACGCTGGTACGGACTTGCGTATTTGGCGGGGTTTTTAATCGGGCTGTGGCTCTTGAATTTGTACTACAAAAAGAACCGCTCGCCGCTCGACCCCGACGAGACCTCGTCGCTTTTGACCTACATGATTTTCGGGATAATCATAGGCGGGCGGCTGGGCTACATGCTTTTTTACGACTTCGACCATTTTATGCGCGAGCCAATCAGCGTTTTTAAAATCATGAACGGCGGCATGGCAAGCCACGGCGGATTTATCGGCGTGGCAATCGCGCTTGCGCTGTTTTCCAAGATACATAAAGTCGAGTTTTTCAAGCTTTCCGACCTCATAGTGCTCGTCGCAACCCCGGGGATATTTTTGGGAAGAATTGCGAATTTTGTAAACGGAGAGCTGTGGGGCAAAATTTCAAACGCGCCCTGGGCAATGATTTTCCCCGCGAGCGACCCGACGCGCCCCGTGGAGCAAATCGCGCCGCGCCACCCCTCGCAGCTATACGAGGCGTTCGCGGAAGGGCTTTTGATTTTTGTGATTTTGCAAATCCGCTTTTTCAAGTCGAAGCCGCCGACGGGGCAAATCACGGGCGAATTTTTCATACT
>JAFXRX010000146.1 GCA_017526045.1 Opitutales bacterium | reverse complement strand
GTTTGGCGTCGTGTATTGGACAGTCTCGGGCAGGTTGATTATTATTTTGTTTTCAACTGTCGGCTTCCAGACTTCCTTCACCGCCTCGCAGATTTCGAGGGCGAAATCAAGCTCGGTGTCGCTGAAGCTTTCGGGGGAGTATTCCATGCGGATATGCGAGCCCTGCGCCTCGGCTTCGTCGGCGAATTTGCGCACGAGCTTTGCGCCCTCCACTGCAATCTGCTTGATTTCCTCGCGCGACTTGTTGAACGTGATTTTGCGCTGGCGCGCGGACGTGGAGTTGTAAAGGTGCACAATCGCGTTTTTTACGCCCTTTAAAGCCTCGAATGTCTTGCGGATTAAAGGCTCGCGGCTCTGCGTCAAAACCTGCACGCAAACGCCGTCGGGGATTAAATTTTCGTCGATTAACTTGCGCAGGAAATTGTATTCGGTGTCGCTTGCGGCGGGAAAGCCCACTTCGATTTCCTTAAAGCCGATTTTTACAAGCGTGTTGAACATCTCCAATTTTTCGGGTATCGACATGGGGACGGCGAGAGCCTGGTTGCCGTCGCGCAAATCCACGCTGCACCAAATCGGCGCGCGCTCGATAATTTTGTCGGGCCACTGCCTGTCGGGCAGATCGACCCACGCTGCGAGTTTGTACTTCTTATTGTTCATTTTTAAATTTCCATTTCTATTTCCGCGCCGGAAAAACGCAAGTTTTCTTTTCCGAGTTTTGCCTTTGTAAATTTATCGGCATTTTTGCCCGCCGCATAGCGCATAAAAAAAGACGCCCTCCTTTTCGGAAGAGCGCCTTGAAAAAAATGCCTTGCTTAGTTATTCCTTAACCAACTTGCACTTGTTTGCAAACGCATCTTCCGAGACGCCCTGCTTTAGGGCGCGCTCGCGAAGCCGCAAGGAGCTAAGTCGGATAAAGCCCGTGGCGTCGTCGGGGTTGTAGTCGCTCTTGACGCCTTCCATGCTTGCGATGTTTTCGTCGTACAGGCTGTAGGGGCTCTTGCGGCCGACGCAGATTGTGTTGCCCTTGTAGAGCTTTACGCGGACTGTGCCCGTAACTTTTTCCTGGCTCTTGTCGATGAAAGCCTGCAAGGCTTCGCGCTCGGGCGCGAACCAAAAGCCGTTGTAAATGAGCTCGGCATACTTGGGCATGAGAGAGTCGCGCAGGTGCATCAAGTCCCTGTCCATAGTAAGCGTTTCAACCTGGCGGTGCGCAAACATCAAGATTGTGCCGCCCGGGGTTTCGTATACGCCGCGGCTTTTCATGCCGACAAAGCGGTTTTCGACGAGGTCAACCCTGCCGATGCCGTGCTTGCCCGCGAGCTTGTTGAGCTTCTTCATGATTGCAGCCGGCGTCATCTTTTCGCCGTTAATTGCGACGCAGTCCCCGTTTTCAAAGTCAAGCTCGATGTATTCGGGCTCGTTCGGGGCGTCGACAGGGTCGGCAGTGAGCCTAAACATATCCTTGTTTTCGGCGACAGTCGGGTCGAACCAGGGGTCTTCCAAAATGCCAGCCTCGTAGGAAATGTGCAGCATGTTTCTGTCCATCGAATACGGCTTCTTTGCCGAGGCCAAAACGTTGATGCCGTTCTTGCGGCAGTATTCAATCATCTCCGACCTGCCCGGGAACGCCTTGCGGAATTCCTCCATGCGCCACGGGGCGATTACCTGCAAGTCGGGCGCGAGAGCCGCGTAGGAAATTTCGAAGCGGCACTGGTCGTTGCCCTTGCCCGTCGCGCCGTGCGCCAAGTGTGTGGCGTTTTCAGCGCGGGCGACTTCGACGTGGGCCTTTGCAATCAGCGGGCGCGCGATTGAAGTGCCGAGGTAGTACTGCCCTTCGTACAAGGCGTTTGCCCTGATCATCGGGAAAATGAAGTCGCGGGCGAATTCTTCCTGCAAGTCGACAGTGTAGTGCGCGGAAGCGCCCGTGGCCTTCGCCTTTTCAGCCAAGCCGTTGAGCTCCTCTTCCTGCCCGACGTCCGCCGCGAAAGTGATAACCTCCGCGTTGAAGCGGTCTTTAATCCATCTTACGAGGACGGAAGTGTCCAATCCGCCCGAATATGCTAATACTACTTTCATAATAGGAAAAAAACTTTACTCCTTTATTTCACTTTTAAAAGCTTTTTTTGCAAAAATTTTTTGCTTGCACAATCCGCCAATCGGGCGATTTTTATCTTGATTTATATGCAGGCAAAGACACGGCAAAACTCGCAAAAAACGGCGTTCTCGATTATCGCGATTCTCGGGATTGCGCACTTTTTAAACGACACGATGCAGTCGATTATAAACGCCGTATACCCCCTGTTGAAGGACAATCTGGCTCTGACTTTTTCGCAGATAGGCGTTATCGTTTTCACCTACCAAATATCAGCTTCAATAATGCAGCCGCTCTTCGGCTACATTTTGGACAGAAAGCCCGCGCCCTACATTCTGCCAATCGGCATGATTTTTACGATGTCCGGCCTCTGCGGGATAGCGTTTGCCGAAGATTTTGAAACGCTTGTTTTTTCGATATTCTTTTCGGGCGTCGGCTCTTCCATCCTGCACCCGGAGGCGTCGAAGCTCACCTCAATCGCCTCGGGCGGCAGAAGGGGACTGGCGCAGTCGGTATTCCAGGTAGGCGGCTCAATCGGGCACTCGCTTGGCCCGATGCTTGCGGCGTTTTTCATAACGCCCTACTGGCAGGGCAATATCGCGTTTTTTGCGGTGCTCGCGCTCTTTGCGGTATTCTGGCTCTTCCCCGTCTGCCGCTGGCACGCGCAAAAAATAAAAATTTCGAAATCCACAAACACGGAAATTGCCGCGCCCAACAAGCCCCTGCCAAAAAAGACAGTCGTTTTTGTGATGACGATTTTGATGTTCTTGGTCTTTTCCAAAAACTTTTACACGGCGAGCCTTTCGAACTCCTCCACGTTTTATCTAATCGAAAAATTCGGTATGAGCATCGGGGGCTCGCAGCTGATGCTCTTTGCTTTTTTGTTTGCAAGCGCGCTTGGCACGCTGCTTGGCGGGCCCTTCGGCGACAAGTACGGCAGAAGGCTCGTGATATGGGTTTCGATTGTGGGGGCCGCCCCCTTCGCGCTTTTTATGCCGTACGCGTCGTTTTATCAGACGCTTGTTTTAAGCATGGTTATCGGCTTTATAATATCTTCCGCCTTCCCCGCGATTTTGGTTTACGCCCAGGAGCTCTTGCCGATGAAGCTCGGGCTTGTCTCGGGGCTCTTCTTTGGCTTTGCGTTCGGATTTGGCGGAATATCATCTGCAATTCTCGGAAAGCTTACGGACATGTACGGCATAGATTTTGTCTATCAAATATGCTCGTTTATTCCGCTCGCGGGGATGGTTGCCTACTTCCTGCCGCGCGTGCGCGAACTGAAAAAGCTCGAGGAAAATTCGAAATAAATTCGCTTGATTTTTGAGGAATATTTGCGACAATTTTTTTCCTATGAAAAAACTTATATCCACAATCTCTATTGCGCTTTTATTTGCGCTATTTGGCTGCAACACTGCCACAACCGAAACAAGCTACCAGCTTGCGCAGCAAAAACAATACGTCCAAACCTGCAAGTTTGACGCCCAAAAAGACGCGCTTGAAAAGGCGGCTTTGCAGGCGCTCGCCGAAAGGGGCTGGAAACTCGAATCGAAGTCCCCGATAGTTGCGTCGCTAAACGCCAACAACTACGAGGCGAAAATTAAAATCTCCGCCTCCGACAACAGCGTTTCATTCGACACAACCGGCTCGAAGTTCAAGGGCAAGGAAATTGTCCCGCTGCGCCTAATCGACTATCTCAAAAAGTCGATGAACCAAAGCTTGAATGCGGCGCGATATAAATAATCCTAAAATTTTAAAAACAAAAAAGCTCCCCGAATTTTTTTAGGGGAGCTTTTTTTGCCGCTTTTTTTGCGGATTGCGGGGCTAAAATTTCAAGCCCGTAAGAATTGCCTTCTGGACGTGCAGGCGGTTTTCGGCCTCGTCGAAAATAATCGCCCTCTTGCTCTTCAAGACGCCCGCGCTCACTTCCTCGCCCGCGTGGGCGGGCAGGCAGTGCATGAATATTGCGCCGTCGTTTGCGCGCGCAAAGAGCTTTTCGTTGACCTGGTAAGGCGACATCGTCTTGATTCTCTCCGCCTTTTCAGCCTCCTTGCCCATGCTTACCCAGACGTCGGTGTAAAGGACGTCCGCCCTTTTCGCGGCCTTTTCGGGGTCGGGCTCGAATGTCCAAGTCGGCGAGATTTTCGCCTCGTCAAAGAATTTGTTAAGCTCTTTTGCAGGGCGGAATTCCTCGGGTCCGCTAAGGACGACTTCCATGCCGAACATGCCGCCTGCAAGCGCAAGCGAGTACGCCATATTGCATGCGGTGTCTCCGTAAAACACGAATTTTTTGCCCTTGATTGAGTCCAAAGTCGGCTCGCCATTGCTGAAATGCTCCATCATCGTGAAGATGTCGGTGTAGCTTTGGCAGGGGTGCAGAGCGTCTGTAAGCGCGTTTACAACGGGTATGCCCGAGTATT
>JAFXRX010000145.1 GCA_017526045.1 Opitutales bacterium | reverse complement strand
GCTCATGACCCTGCCGATGCCGTTGCATTCGGGGCACGCGCCGTCGGGGTGGTTGTGCGAGAAGCTGCGCGGGGTGATGTCGTCAAAAACCCTGCCGCAGACTGAGCACGAAAGCGCGGTGCTTAGCGTCTTTTCGAAAGTCTTTCCCTCAAATTCGCAGTGGGCAAACGCCTTGCCGCCCCCCTCTTTCAGCGCGAGCTCCAAAGAGTCCGATATTCGGCTGCGCGCGCTTTCGGCTACTTTTATCCTGTCTATTACTATGTCGATTTTGTTCTCCGCCTTCAATGCCTTTTGGCATGAGGCATCGTCGAGCTCGAAAAATTCCCCGTTTATGCGCGCCCTCTGCCAGCCGCGCTTTTTCAATTCTTCAAGAGCCGCGGCAGCAGCGGCCTTTTTGCCCTCCAAAAACGGCGCGAGCAAATACAGCCTGCCGCCCTCGGGCAATTCCAAAATCTCCGCGACGCACTCGTCGAGGCTCCTGCGCTTGATTTCCCCGCCGTCGTGCGGGCACTTTTGCTCCCCCGCCACGCACCAGATGAGCCGCGCGTAGTCCGCAATCTCGGTTGCGGTTGCCAGCGTGCTGCGCGGGTTCGAAGCCGCGCTTACATTCTGCTCGACGGCTATAACCGGCGGCAAGCCCCTGATGTAGTCGACATCGGGCTTTGAAATCGCCCCGAGCACCCTGCGCACGTCCGCCGACAAGCTTTCCAAATACTTCCTGTAGCCCTCCGCGTAAATCGTGTCGAATGCAAGCGACGACTTCCCCGAGCCGCTGACCCCGGTTATCGTAACAATTTTCCCGCGCGGAATATCCGCATTTATATTTTTAAGATTGTGTTGACGCGCTCCGCGAATTTGAATAACATCGCTCATATAAAAATTTTAAATATGTTAGATTTGGAATTATCTTCAACCCAAAAAAAGTGGGCGACATACGCAATAACCTGCATATCAGTCTGCATAGTGCTGGCGTTCGTCGTATTTTCAATAAAAATTTTCGGCGCGTTTTTAAACAGATACATGCTCGTTTTCGCGCCGCTTGCAATCGCCGCAATTCTTTCTGTCATAATAAAGCCCATTATCGACTTTTTAAGCGGCGCGTTTAAGATGTCGCGCACCTTGGCGTGCGCGCTTACATTTTTTTTCCTGTTTCTAATTCTGACAGGCTTGATTTTGCTGATTTTGCCAAAGGCCGTAAACGAAGTTATCGCCATCGTCCAGACCATCCCCTCCGGCATAAACGACCTTCTCGAAAACTTGAAGCTCTCATACCCCGCCGTCTACGAAAAAATAAACTCCGCAATAGAAGCCTTCAAAACCGACGGAGCGGCCTCCACCTTCTCCCAAAACATCTCCTCAATCCTTGCAAAGTCGCTTAAAAGCGTCCAGACTTTCGGCTCTTTCGCCATTTATATTTCAAGCGCGATTGCGGCCTTTGCCGTCATTCCCATATACCTTTTCTTTATGCTCATTTCCGAAAAGAGCACGATGACTTCCCTAAACCTCGAAAAAAAGCTCTCATTCCTCAAGCCCGACGTCAAAGACGACATCATTTTCCTCGTCAAAAAATTCGGCGAAATCATCATAACGTTTTTCCGCGGCCAAATCCTCATCGCGCTTTTGACGGGCTTAATCTTCGGGACTTCGCTAATGTTTGCGGGCGTAAAGTTCGGCTTTATCATAGGTTTTACAACGGGCTGCATAAACATCATCCCCTACTTGGGCTCGATTATCGGCCTAAGCGTTATGATTCCCGTCTCTTATCTGCAGGATGGCGGCGGCATTTGGCTTGTCGCCACAACAATCGCAATCTTCACAATAACAGAGCTCATAAACGCCTACATCTTAACTCCGCTCATCATGGGCAACCGCACGAAGTTGAGCCCGATGGTCATCATCTTTTCGGTTTTCTTTTGGGGCACTGCCCTCGGCGGCATAATGGGCATGCTTCTTGCAATCCCCCTGACCGCTTTTGTGAAGGTATTTTGGGACTTGGCTTCTGAAAAGTACATTCAGCCGCTTTTCAGCTCGAAAAAGTCTCCTTCCGCCCCGCCGCCTGATGCAAATTCCCCCATTCTCTAAAAAGAATCTTTCTTTTTTTCATTTTTTTCTTGATTTCCCCGATTTTTTTTACAATCATACTACTCATAATAAAAAATTTCCTCCCCCCATCATATATAAACCCCCCGTTCGAGTAATCTCGCGGGGGGTCCTTTTTTACATATACAACGAGTTGGGACAATGCGTCGAGATAGTCCCTTTTTTGGATACACTGCGATTTGGACATTGCTTTGATATAATCCTTTCTTGCGTGCGCAGCTTTTTGAAAATTGTCATATTTCAAAAAAAGTTGAAGGCGGGTTAAAAATATGCAAACATAGTCCGATTATTTTTTAAAAGATGAGAAGTGTCATAATTTATTCCGGCGGATTGGACTCGACTGTATTGCTATACAAGCTTGCCTCCGAGAATGCGCTTGCCGAGGCGGTCTCGATAAATTACGGGCAGCGGCATGCCAAGGAGCTTGAATTTGCTTTTCAAAACTGCAAAAAGCTCGGCGTAAAATTCAACTTAATCGACCTTTCCTCTTTAAATTCCGTTTTCGGCAATTCCGCTTTGACGAACCAAAGCATTGAAGTCCCCGACGGGGAGTATGCGCGGGGCAACATTGCCCTTACTGTCGTGCCGAACCGCAACATGATAATGCTTTCAATCGCCGCGGCGCGCGCCATGGCTCTTGGCTGCGGCGGCGTCGCCTACGCCGCGCACAGCGGCGACCACGCCCTTTACCCCGACTGCACTCCGGAATTTGCCGGCGCGCTCGCGAAGGCAATCGCCCTTGCCGACGAGCGCAAAATCGAGCTTTTGCGCCCCTTCATAAATATGGGCAAAGCCGATATTGTGAAGCTTGGCGCGGAATTGGGCGTGGATTTTTCGGGCACCTGGTCTTGCTACAAGGGCGGAAAGCTGCATTGCGGCAAATGCTCGACTTGCCGCGAGCGGCGGCAGGCTTTCATTGAAGCGGGCGTCCCCGACCCGACCGAATACGCCTCTTAAACTCTCGGGAAAATTTTAAATTTACAAATACCGCCGCTTGTTTAATATCGCATACGTATTTTTTTTAAGACAAATCGCAAACACACATTAAAATGGGAACTTTCTTTCAAATTGTAGGCAGCATCGGCTTGTTTCTTTTCGGCATGAAATTTATGAGCGACAGCCTGCAGAAGCTTGCGGGCGAAAAGCTGCGCGCAATAATGAGCTCCATGACAGGCAACCGCTTTAAGGGCGTTTTTTCGGGGCTTTTAATTACAACGACAATCCAGTCGTCCTCCGCCACAACGGTAATGGTTGTAAGCTTTGTAAACGCGGGGCTTTTGAAGCTCAGGGAGGCTATCGGCGTCATCATGGGCGCGAACTTGGGCACAACCGTCACGGCGTGGATTATCGCCTACTTCGCCTTCACATTTTCGCTTACATCTATAGCCCTTCCCATTGTCGGAATTGGCATGATTTTCTTCTTCATGAAGAAGTCGTACTATAAAACTTTCGGCCAATTTGTGTTGGGCTTCG
>JAFXRX010000144.1 GCA_017526045.1 Opitutales bacterium | reverse complement strand
TCTGATTGGTAATCATTATGCCGCCCGCAAGGATTAGCGATACTGCCATAAACGCGCCGACTGCAACCAGCGTTTTAAAAAACAGCGAGTTCTTTTGGTGGTGGGGAATAAATCTTCTTAATTTCATTGGGGAATATAGAAAATGCGAGTATAGAAATATAAATCGTAAAAAAACTTTAGAAAAAAATATGTTAAGGTCAATAATTTTTGGACGAATTTTTTAGCCAAAATGGGAAAAAGCGCAAAAAAAGCGGAAGTCTTTTTAAACTTCCGCATTTGCTTTGAAAATTGCAGTTTTATTTTTTTTCGGCTTTTGCGATTTTGGAGGCCATTTCCTTTTCCTCTTTTTCGTATTCGGAAATCGGCTTGCCGCCGCGCAAAATTCTGACAGTGCCCTTGCCGTTTCTAAACGCCCAAGCTTTCGGAACGGAATTTTTCTTGTTGTTCCACTCCTCTTTGCGCGTCAAAAGAAGGATTATGTTTACGGTCGGGCGCGGCAATTTGCGCTCGTCGTAAACCTTTTTAAATATGGGCTCGTAGCACGCCAAAAGCGACTGAGTGTTGTAGGTTTTAAACTTCGGGTTCGGCCTGAAATGGTCGGCGGGAATGCCCTCGCAGTCGGGGACTTTCATTTTAAGCTCCAATGCCAAAACTCTATAATCCAATACTACCCTCTGCGGAATGCCCTTGCTGCGGCGGCGTGCGTTCTCCTTGTCGAGCCACTCCTTTGCCTTGTCGCAATAAGGCTTGATAGCCTTTTGCCAGTTGTCCCAATCCTCCTTGGTTCTGACGTGCTTGCCCTCGCGCTCGGCTTTTTTGAGGTTGCGCTCCCACTCTTCGGTGTTGCGCCTTACTTGGTCGTCGGTAAGAGGCATGTAATATTTTTCGGGCCCGGGCCAGCTCGAAGTCAAAATCCAGATAGCGCCCGCGCCCTGCTCGATTGCGGCCTGGTAAACCTTGTAGCGATCGACGACTCCGGTCTGGAAAGCGTAGTCCCAGTTGAATCTGAAATTTTGCTCTTCGCCGTTGACTTTTATTTTTGTTTTTTGATTTTCAAGCGGGCTCGGCGGATGCGGAAATTTCAGCTGGTACTGCGTGCCGCCGACAAAGCTCTTGTTGCCGAACTGGCCATAGGTGCTGTTGATTGCGCTAATCCAGCGGTCGAAAGTATCCTTGTTGGCGTTTGTCGCGGGAACGAGCGTCGGGAAGCACATGTTGCGCGCCTCGCTAAACCAGTGGTCGGTCGCCATGACGTTGAATACGCACGCGGAAGGCAGCATCTTCACAAGCTTTTTGATTTCGTCCTTTACGATGTTGTAGGACTCAAACGCGCCCATGTCTTCATTCATCATGAACGGAGACGCTTCCAAAACTATGAACACTCTGTCCGACTTCGCCTTCGCGCCGAATATGTCCATTTCGGGAAGGTCGATTTTGAGATTGGCGAGGTTTGTCATGCCCGAAAAATCGGAAAGGCCGATGCCGTCTGTACCCTCGCCGCCTGTGCCCGTTGGCAGCGAAATTTCAACCTGAGGGGTGTTTATCTGCTGCGGCTGCACTATGTTTATGCGCTTTACAACAGACTTGTTGCGCTTCTGCGTATTCTTTACTATCACCTTGCGCTTCTGGTTCTCG
>JAFXRX010000143.1 GCA_017526045.1 Opitutales bacterium | reverse complement strand
CCTTTTCGCTGCCGCGGAAATCCGCCTCCTGCAAGCCCTCGCGCTGGATTAGCGTGCCCATGCCGCCGTCCAAAAACACGATGCGCTCCTTCAATAGGCCGCAGAGTTTTTTTGCGCGTTCTGAATATTGAAAATCCATCTGCGAAAAATCCGTCAACTCATTGCGGCGATAAGCCGCTGGTTGAACTCGGCGGCTGCATCGTGCCCCATTTGGCGCAGAGCCTGCACCATCGCCGCGACTTCAACAAGGCGCGCCATGTCCCTGCCCGGGCGAACCGGAATTTCTATGTGCGGGATTGACACGCCCAGAATGTCGAAATAATTTTTGTCAAGCCCCGTGCGCTCCTCGGGAATGCCCGATTTCCATTCGACGAACGTCACGACGAGGTCCACCTGCTTTTCGAGGCGCAGGCACCTGACGCCGTAAAGCTTTGCGACGTCGATTATGCCGATGCCGCGGCACTCCATGTAGCCGCGGTTGAGGTCGCTGCTCTTGCCGATTACGCGGTCCTTGCCGATTTTCACGCAGCAAGTCATGTCGTCGGCGACGAGCGAGTGCCCGTGGTCGATTAGAGCAAGCGCGCATTCGCTCTTGCCCACGCCGCTTGCGCCGCGGATTAAAACGCCGATGCCCTTTACGTCCAGAAAAGTCCCGTGCAGGCTTATGCGCGGGGCGAATTTTTTGCCGACTTCCAAAGACAAGTCCGCGGAAAATTCCTTCGAGCGCATGCGCGTGCGAAGAAGCGGAATTTTGTACTCCTGCGAAACTTTGAGCATCGCCTTTGTCGGGACGATGTTGCGCGAGACAATCATGCAAGTTATGCCCTTTTCGGCGATTTTGCGCAAAATCGACTCCTGCTCCCCGAAGTCGAGCTCCCTAAGATAAGCCATTTCACCCGCGCCGAAAATCTGGATGCGCTGGGCTGCGAAATTTTTAAAGAACCCCGTCAGGGCCAGCGAGGGGCGGTTCGAACCAAAGTCTTTTATAATTTTGCCAAGCCCCTCCGCGCCCGCGGCGAGCTCGAGCTGCAAAGGCTCTTTGAAGAGCTCGTAAAACTCCTTTACGGAAATCTGCTGTTCGTTTGCTTCCGGCATATTTTTAAACTACATTTTAAAGCTTTCGCCCAAATAGAATTTGCGGCTCATTTCGTCGTTTACCAAAAATTCGCTCGTGCCCTGGCTCAACACCCTGCCCTGGTGGATAAGATACGCCCTGTCCACAATGCTCAAAGTTTCGCGGACGTTGTGGTCGGTAATGAGAACGCCGATGCCCTTTGCCTTCAAGCCGAGCACGATGTTTTGGACTTCCGCGACGCTTATGGGGTCGACGCCGCTGAAGGGCTCGTCCATCAGCAAAAATTTCGGGCGCACCGCCAATGCGCGGGTGATTTCAAGCCTTCTGCGCTCGCCGCCCGAGAGCGTGTAGGCCTTTTGCCTTGCCAGGCGGCTCAAGTCGAGCTCGTCGAGCATTTTCAGGACGTACTCTTTGCGCTCTTTTTTTGGAATGTCCAAAGTTTCGACGACTGCCATGACGTTTTCCTCGACAGTCAGCTTCCTGAAAACCGAAGCCTCCTGCGGCAGATAGCCTATGCCCATGCGCGAGCGTTTGTACATCGGCAGGTTCGTGATTTCAGTGTTGCCCAAAAACACGCTGCCGCCTGTTGCGGGGACAAGCCCCATAATCATGTAGAAGCTCGTGGTTTTGCCCGCGCCGTTGGGCCCCAAAAGCCCCACGATTTCGCCCGAGGCAAGCGACAAATTCACGCCGTTTACAACGCGCCGCTTGCCGTAGTCTTTTACAAGCTCGCGCGCGTTTACAGACAATTTCCCATTTTCCAAATCCATTTCCGCAAATGATGGCTGATTTCGGCGCGCTTGTAAACATAAAATTGCCGCGAAAAATCGGGGCAAAGCCTATTGCGCCCTATTCCGCGGAAAAATCGACCACAAACCTAAAGCCGATGTTCCTGTCGCCGCGCTGCGTCGTCTGGATTTTTGTGTCGGGAATTTCGCTTATGACGTCCGTCCAAGTCTGGGCGTTGCCGCCGAACACAGAAGGCTGGCCGTCCTCGCCGACTGCGGAAAATTCGCCGACGTTGCCGAGCAGGTCGTAAAAGCCCTTGACGTTCGGCTCCTTGGTCGCGATGTTGTGGGTGCGCATGTCGGAATTGCCCGCGTTCCACGAAATAGAGTTGAAGTCTGCGTATTTCAGCGAGCCGAGCGCGGCCTTGTACTGCCCGACAGTGGGCAGGGAAACTTTTCTTGCCAAAACCCAGGAAAGCCTGCGGCAGAAGTCCTGCGCGTTTTCGTAAGAGACGGTTTCGACGGGGTTTTTGGGGTCGCGGTTGCGGCTCGGGTTTTCCTGCATCACAAGCTCGTACAAATACTGCGGCACTTCGGTTTTCAGCATTTTCAGATTGCCCTCGCCGCCGAAAGCGAGCAGGTTCGCGGCGCAATATTCGTGGATTTTCTGCAAATTTTTGCCCAGATAGCCTATGTAGCGCAGCGAGAGGACAGTCTCCTCCTTTAGCAGGTTGCTGAGCGGGTGCTCCGTTTTGAAGCTGTCGCATTTAATGAGGATATTCTCCGCGAGCGGGAGGATTTTTTCGCAGGGCTGCCCCTCGCGCAGCATTGTTTTGAGGCGGCCGCACATTTCGGAAATATCGTCGAAAAGCGGGCGGCTCATAGCGACGTCCTGCAGG
>JAFXRX010000142.1 GCA_017526045.1 Opitutales bacterium | reverse complement strand
CCGTAATCTGCTCAATCACGCCCGCGGGCGAATACCGCTGGCGCAAACGCATAACAAACGTCGCGCAGAAAATCATTGACGTAAACAAGATGCTCAAAGACTACTGCGACAAGCACGGCGTGATTTATTTGGACTACCACTCCGCCCTAGCCGACAAAAACGGCGCAATGCCCGCCGAATACTCCGGCGACGGCGTCCACCCGAATTTGAAGTGCTACAAAATCATGGAGCCCCTGACAAAAGCGGCGGTCGAAAAAGCCCTTTTGGTGCACAAAAAGAAGTTCGGCAAAAAATCGAGATAACCCAAAATCCATACCCGCAATCCATAAAAAATCGCTTAAAGTTTAAGCGATTTTTTTGTTGCAATATAAAAATATTATTCCGCCTTTTTTGCGGAAAAGCCCCTCGCAATCGCGCTGACAATCACAAGCTGCGCGGCGTGGTAAATCATTGTGGGCAAAAGCACCACTCCCGCCACCGCCCCGCTTGAAAAGATGACGTGCGACATTACAGAGCCGTGCACAAGCGATTTTTTAGAGCCGCAAAAAAGCGCGGTAATTTTGTCTTCCCTGCTGAATTTCAGAATTTTTGCGACAAGATAAATAAATCCGTACAAGACAAAAAACATCGCAATCACGCCCGCCGAAAGAGCCGCCAAATTCAAGAGCGAATAGCCCTCGAACATTTTGTCGGCAAACGACTGGCAAAACGACGCGTAAATTATCATTAGAATTGTAATCTGGTCGAAAAGGCGCAAGCCCGCCTTGTGCTTTTCGGCAAACACGCCGAATTTGCGGTTCAAGAGCAGCCCCAGTGCAAGCGGCAAAAGCACCTGCAAAATGAGCTTGAAAACAATTTCGCCAATCGGGTAACCCCCGCTTTCGGCGTCGACGAAAATGCCCATCCAAATCGGCGTCAAAAACACGCCTATGAGGCTTGAGATGCTCGCGTTGAAAATGGCGGCGGGAATGTTGCCGCCCGCAATCGAAACCATGACAACCGACGATGAAACTGTCGAGGGCAGCGTCGCCAAAAAGAACACGCCAAGCCACTGGTAGTAGTGCGGCGAATCGGGGCTGAAATCGGCAAATTGCATCGCGCCAAGCACCAAAAGCGGAAACGCCAAAAACGTCATTATGTGGATTGTGCAGTGAAGCCTTGTGTTTTTAAGCCCGACTTTCAGCTTTTGGGCGTTGAGCTTCAAGCCGTAGAAAAAGAATATCATCGACACTCCGAAAGTCGCAATGTCGCCAAACGAAATCGGGTCTCTTTCCATGCCGATTTCGGGGCAAATATACGCCGCCAAAATGCAGCAAGCAATCGCCATTATAAACCAGTCGACGCCGATTTTTTTTAAAAGCGCGCGCATAAAAATTTATTCCGCAAAAAGTTTTCCGCGCAAATTATTTCGACGCGAAATCCGCGGCAAAACTTTCGGCAAAATAAGTCAAAATCATGTCCGCTCCCGCCCTTTTTATGCAGATTAGCGACTCGTCTCGGGCTTTTTTGAAGTCGAGCCAGCCGTTTTGGGAGGCGGCGCAAATCATCGAATATTCGCCCGAAACCTGGTAGGCTGCGATTGGCAAAACAGTTGTTTCTTTTACTTTTGAGAGGATGTCCAGATAATGCCCCGCGGGCTTTACCATAATGATGTCCGCGCCCTCGCCTTCGTCGAGCATGGCCTCGCGCAAAGCCTCGCGCGCGTTTGCGGGGTTTAGCTGG
>JAFXRX010000141.1 GCA_017526045.1 Opitutales bacterium | reverse complement strand
GGCTTGCGCCTCAAAAAGGGCAAGACTTCGTTTACGGGCTTTGCAATCCGCGGCGACGGCAAAATGCAGTGGCACTTCGCCGACGTAAAAATCAGCGGCGAAAAGCTCATTGTCTCGTCCGACAAAGTCGAGCGCGCGCAGGCTGTGCGCTACGGCTGGGCGATGAACCCCGACTTGTGCCTCGAAAACAAATTTTCGATGCCGCTGCGCCCGTTTTCGACCGACAACGGCAGCATATTGGACTATGAAAACTCCGAAACGCGGGACGCGCGCCTTTCGGTTTATCCTGAATGATTCTTTTTTATGAAAGCTAAAATACTGCTTGGAATTATCGCGATGTTTGCGGCGGTTTGCGCCAATGCGGACATTCGCTTTAAAAACATATATCAAAACAACATGGTTTTGCAGGCGAACGAGGAAAACTGGGTCGCAGGCAAGACCGACGCGAAAGGGCAAGTTGAAGTCCGCATTGTCGCAAAGTCAAAAGACGGCAAGACGCTCGAAAAAACCTTGCCGCCTGCGAAAGTCGACAAAAACGGCAGATGGGCTGTAAAAATCCCGAAATTCCCGAAGCGCACGAATCTTGAAATTACCGCAAAAAATTCGGGCGGCGAGACGGCGTCGATTTCAAATGTAATTACGGGCGAGCTGTGGCTTGGCTCGGGGCAGTCTAACATGGAGTGGAATTTCAACGCGCACACAATCGAGCCCGAGTACCGCCAAAAGTACAGGGAAGTCGCCGACACCGTCAAAGGAGACGTTCGCACGTTTGTGGTGCAGCGGCAGGTGTTTACGGAAGAGGCCTCCGAAGTCGCGGGGCAGTGGCGGATTATCGAGGGCAGAAATCTCGACCAGAGCGGCAGCCAGCTTGCATTCATTTTCGCATGCCAGCTCTCGAAGGCTCTCGACACTCCCGTCGGCGTAATAGATTCCTCCTGGAGCGGCTCGCGCATCGAGCCGTGGATACCCAAGAGCGCGTTCAGGGCGGCGAACCCTAATTTCCACGCAGAGGGCATGGCGTTCGACTGGAACTCGTACGAGGAAATGCTAAAAAATTTCGAAAGCATGCGCGCAAACTACATAAAAAATTACAGAACTTGGTTTGAGGAAAATCCGACCTGGGAGCTTCAAAACAAAAATAAAGACACAAAGCCCGCAATGCCGCTTGACGAAATTTCGCGCGACCAGCTGCCCGCAAAAATGTATAACGGCAAAATTTGCGGCATCGCGCCTCTCGCCCCCAAAGGCGTTTTGTGGTATCAGGGCGAATCCAACGCGGGCGAGCCCTACGAGTACGGCGAGCTTTTCAGGCTTATGGTTTCTTCCTGGCGCAAGCTTTTCAAAAAGGATTTTTACTTCTACTATGTAGATCTTGCGGCGCACCAAAACACGCAGCGCGACCCCGTGCAGTACGGCTCTTTGGGCGGCATCCGCGAGGCGATGGCGGAGATTTTGGCTCTTCCAAAAACGGGGGTTGCAACGTCCCTTGATTCGGGCGGCTCAAAATCGATGGGGCAGGGCGACATCCACCCGCCGCACAAGGAAATGATTGCAACGCGCCTTGCGAATTTGGCTCTTGCAGAAGTCTATAAAAAAGGCGACCCAACCGCCGCGCGCTCGCCGTATTACGCGGGCGAATTTAAAGTCGATGGCAGCAAGCTCATCTTAAAAATCGCAAACGCAGACGGGCTTAGAAAAATGGCTGGCAAGGAAAAGCTGACAGGCTTTGCAATCCGCGGGCAAAACCCGCGCGACTGGAAGTGGGCGAACGCAGAAATCAAGGGCGACACAATTATTCTTTCCTCCGCGGAAGTCGCAGAGCCCAAGGCAGCCCGCTACGCGTGGGGCTCGTGGCCGCTGGTTTCGGTCGAGAGCAAGCACGGGCTTCCGCTGCGCTCATTTTCCACCGACAACGGTGCGTATGTCGACTACGGCAAACCTTTACCATTAAAAAAATAAAAATATGAAAGCGAAAATACTGCTTGGAATTATTGCGATGTTTGCGGCGGTTTGCGCCAATGCGGACATTCGCTTTAAAAACATCTATCAAAACAACATGGTTTTGCAGGCGAACGAGGAAAACTGGGTCGCGGGCAAGACCGACGCAAAGGGGCAGGTCGAAGTCCAGATTTTGGCGAAGTCAAACGACGGCAAGACGCTCGACAAAACCTTGAAGGCGAAAGTCGATAAAAACGGCGGCTGGGCTGTGAAAACCCCGAAGTTCCCCAAGCGCACAACTCTTGAAATTATCGCCAAAAACGAAAGCGGCGAGACTGCGCGAATTTCAAACGCAATCACAGGCGAACTGTGGCTTGGCTCGGGGCAGTCGAACATGGAATGGCACTTCGGCAATTCCACTGTCGACAGGGATTTCCTCAAAAAATACGAGGAAGACGCCGACGCCTCAAAAGGCGACATCCGCATATTTACTGCAAACCGCTTTGTTTTGCCCGAGCCGATAGACGAAGTCGTGGGCGACTGGCGGATTATCGACGGCAAAAATTTAAGGCACGGCATAAGCCAAATCTGCTACATCTTCGCAAGCCAAATCTCGAAGGCTCTCGACACTCCCGTGGGCGTCATCAACTCATCTTGGGGCGGCTCGCGCATCGAGCCCTGGATTTCAAAGGAAGCTTTTAAAACTTCTGGCGTAAGCTTCAATTCGGCAAACAATGCGGAATTTAAATCATGGAAGGAATACGAAGATTTCACTTCAAATTACGCGAAGCTGCGCGACGACTACATCAAGAGATACCCAAAGTGGATTGAAGACAATCCGACGGGGCACTTGCAGAACAAAAACCGCGCTTCGCGCCCGCAAATGCCAATCGACGTTCTTTCAAACGATCACAATCCGTCGAACAAATTTAACTCCATGATTTGCGGCGTCGCGCCTCTTTCGCCGAAGGGCGTTTTGTGGTACCAGGGCGAATCCAACGCGGGGCAGCCGTATTTTTACGGCGACTTGCTAAAGCTCATGGTCTCTTCTTGGAGGGAGCATTTCAAGCGCGATTTCCATTTCTACTACGTAGATTTGGCGGCTTATACGCAGACGCAGCGCGACCCCGTCCAGTACGGCTCGTGGGGCGGCATCCGCGAGGCGATGGCGGAAGTTTTGGAGCTGCCCAAAACGGGCGTTGCAACAACAATCGATTCGGGCGGCTCGAAAATGAACGGGCAGGGCGACATCCACCCGCCGCACAAGGAATTGATTTCAACCCGCCTTGCAAACTTGGCTCTTGCCGAAGTTTACAAGAAGGGCAACCCCAAGGCTGCGCGCTCTCCGAGGTACGCGGGCGAATTCAAGGTCGAGGGCAACAAGCTGATTGTAAAAATCGCAAACGCAGAAGGCCTTAGAAAAATGGAGGGCAAGGAAAAGCTCACAGGCTTTGCTATCCGCGGCGAAAACCCGCGCGACTGGAAGTGGGCCGACGCAGAAATCAAGGGCGATACAATTATTCTTTCATCCCCTGAAGTCGCGGAGCCGAAGGCTGCCCGCTACGCCTGGGCTTCTTGGCCGCTGGTTTCCGTTGAGAGCAAGCACGGCTTGCCGCTTATGTCGTTTTCAACCGACAATGGCGCGTATGTCGACTGGAACAGGCAAAAGAAATAATTTTTAGGCAAATCTGAAAAACAAAAAAACAAACAATTTGAAAAAATTGTTTGTTTTTTTTGTTTTTGGGCTTTGGCTTTATTTTTACAAAAGCTCCGCAATCTGGACTGCGTTTAAAGCCGCGCCCTTCCAGAGCTGGTCGCCCGCCACGAAGAACGAGAGGCCGTTTTCAAACGCCAAGTCCTTCCTTATTCTGCCCACGCCGCACTTTACCTTGCGCTGGTAGAAAAGCGGCATCGGGTACTTCAAATTCGCGGGGTCGTCGTTCAATTCCGCGCCCGGGAATTTTGAAATTACCTCTCTTGCCCTCTCGACGTCCACGGGCTTTTCAAACTCCGCGTTTATCGCGACGCTGTGCGCGCGCATGACTGGAATTCTTACGCAGGTTGTCGAGCACATCAAATTCGGCAAATTCAAAATTTTGCGGCTTTCGTTGAGCATCTTCATCTCCTCTTTGGTGTAGCCGTTTTCCTGGAAGACGTCGACGTGCGGGAGCGCGTTGAAGGCAATCTGGTAGGGGTACACTTTGGAAGTGATTTCCTCGCCGTTTGCGTATTGCTTCACCTGGTCGCTTAGCTCCTGCAAGGCGGCGGCGCCCGTGCCCGAGACCGCCTGGTAGGTCGCCGCAAAAAATCTCTTCAGGCCGAATTCCCTGTGCAGGGGGCAGAGAGCCATGAGCGAAATCGCCGTTGTGCAGTTCGGGTTTGCTATGATATTTTTATGGGTTTTAATCGCTTCCGGGTTGACTTCGGGCACGACCAAAGGCACATTTGGATCCATGCGGAAAGCCGAGGAGTTGTCGATTGCAATGCAGCCGCGCTTCGCGGCTTCGGGAACGAGCATCTTTGACGGAGTGCCGCCCGCGGAGAAAATCGCGATGTCGAGGCTGTCGAAGCTTTCGGGTTTCGCTTCCTGAATCGTGAATTTGTGCCCTTCAAATTCCACGGTTTTGCCTGCGGAACGCGAGGAGGCAAGCAGGGTTAGCCCGCTCATGGGGAAGTTTCTCTTGAAGAGAAGCTCCAAAAGTTCTTGACCAACGGCGCCCGTCGCGCCGACAATTCCGACTCTGTATTTTTTTGACATGGATAGTTTTATTGAAAAAATTTTAGAAGCTTGCGCGCAAAACAATGTTAAAGCTACAAAGCATTGTATTTTTGTAAAAATTGCCAAGCAAAAACTTTATCTTTTTAAAGAAAAAGCCCTCGCCTTCGAATGCGCCGTTTCGACTTCGCGCAACAAGCCAAGCTGCAAGTCGGGCTCAAACGGCACGCCGCTGGGCCTTCATAAAATCGACGGCAAAATAGGGGATGGCTTGCCGCTTGACACTGTTTTCCGCGGCCGCAAGCCCGACGGGATTTTGAAAGACCAGCCCGAGGAGGAGAAAAAAAAGAACCTGATTTTGGGCAGAATAATGCGCCTTCGGGGGCTCGAAGAAGGCGTAAATTCGGGCGGGGACGTCGACACTTACGCTCGCTACATCTACATTCACGGCACGAACCAGGAGGGCAAAATCGGCTCGCCAAACAGCCACGGCTGCGTGCTTTTGGCATCCGAAAATCTGAAAAAAATTTTTGACGAAACCGAAGACGGCAGTATTGTGTATATAGAAAAATAGAAATATGGAATCGGTTTTGATAGTCGACGACGAAAAGAATACGCGGCAGGGCTTGAGCCTCGCGCTTTCCGAAAGCTACGACGTCTCCTGCGCCGCCAACGCCGACGAAGCTTTGCGCCTCATGCAAACCCAAAGCTTCGACGCAATCATAACCGATTTGCGCATGTCGGGCAAAACGGGGCTCAATTTGATAGACGAGGCAATCCTAATGCCGAACAAGCCCGTCTGCATTATGATGACAGCCTACGGCAACATCGACGTCGCTGTCGAGGCAATGAAGCACGGGGCAAGCGACTTTCTGACAAAGCCAATCGACATCTCGCGGCTCGAAGCCGTCCTTGCGCGCGCGCTTAAAAAGCGCAAGGAGGCGGCAGCCGCAAAGCCACGCGCCTCTTCGCGCGCAAAACCCGCGGCGCTCGATTTCGAAATAATCGCGACAAGCCAAGCCATGAAAAATGTTCTCGCGCAGGCGATGAAAGTCGCGGCGTCGAGGGCGACTGTAATGCTCACGGGCGAAACGGGAACGGGCAAGGAGCTCGTCGCGGAATTCATACACAAAAATTCGCCGCGCAAAGACGCAAACTTCGTGCCCGTTCACTGCGCGGCAATTCCCGCGAATTTGATTGAAAGCGAGCTCTTCGGCTACGAAAAGGGCGCGTTTACGGGGGCGGCGGCGCGGAAAATCGGCAGGTTCGAAACCGCAAACGGCGGCACGCTCTTTCTCGACGAAATCGGGGAAATCGACCCGCCCACGCAGGTGAAGCTTCTGCGGTTTTTGGAAACGCGCAAAATCGAAAGGCTTGGCGCGGTCGGGGAAACTCCGCTTGACGTGCGCCTTATTTGCGCCACAAACCGCAACCTAAAAGACATGGCAAAATCCGGCGACTTCCGCGAGGATTTGTATTACAGGCTAAACGTCGTGGAAATCCACTTGCCGCCGCTTAGGGAGCGCAAGGAGGACATCGAGCCGCTTGTCAATTTCTACATTTCAAAATACGCCGAAGAAAACGGGGCGCAGAACGTGAGGGTTTCCGCAAAGACAATGGAAATTCTTAAAAACTATTCGTGGAAGGGCAACATCAGGGAGCTACGCAATTTCTGCGAAAACGCCGTTGTTTTGCGCTCTTCGGATATTATAGACGAATCATCGCTTGACTCGCGCTTTTTCGAGCCGCCCGAGCCCGAAATTTCAGGCGGGGACAGCTTCAAGCTTTCCACTTTCGACAAAAAGGAAAACGAGCTTGCCCTCATAAAAAAAGCGATAGAAAAATGCGGCGGCAACAAGACCAGGGCGGCGGAGCTTTTGGGCATAAGCAGGCGCACCCTGCACCGCAAGCTCGGCGGCGGGGC
>JAFXRX010000140.1 GCA_017526045.1 Opitutales bacterium | reverse complement strand
ACCATAAATACGGGCTTGTTGTTGAGCGCGATTTTCTTTACGCCGTTTTCCTCGACCAATGAAATTTTGCGCATGCCGAAATAGCTTTTTACTTCGTCATTGCCCATCTTGATTTTAAGCGTGTACAAAAACGGATTTTGGCTGTCCCAAAGCTTGGCGTTTTCGATTTTTATTTCCGCGGGCTCGTTCGTTTTTGCCTGTTTTGAGGCGACGACTTTTTCGCCGTCCAAAACTTCGATTGCCGCGTCTTTTTGCGCGTTTGATTTTACGTTTACAAAAACGCTGCCCTTGTCGATGTCGGGGACGATTTCAAGGGATGAAATGTATTCTTCGGGCACGACTTCGAGCCATACCGTCTGCCAAATGCCCGTTGTGGCGGTGTACATGATGCCCTGCGGCTTGGAGTCCTGCTTGCCGCGCGGCTGCCCGCCCTTGTCGGTTGGGTCGTAAACTTTAACGATTATTTCGTTTTCGCCGCTCTTCAAAAGATTTGTGATGTCGAAAGAAAAGGGCAGGTAGCCGCCGACGTGCTTGCCCGCCGATTTTGCGTTCACAAAAACTTCACATTCGTAGTCGACTGCACCGAAATTCAAAATCGCGCGCTTGCCTTTCAAGTCTTCATTAAAGTTGAGGGCGCGGCGGTAGACGACGCTGTCGCAATGCTCCATGACCCCCGATAGGGCGGACTGCGGCGGGAAGGGCACGAGGATTTCGCCGCTTAGCTTTTTGCCGAATTCAACGTTAAAATTTTCGTCGGTAATTTGAAATTCCCAGACGCCGTTTAAGTTCGTCCAGCTCTTGCGCTCGAGCTGCGGGCGCGGGTATTCGTTGTGCGGAAGCGTTGCGTCGACTTCGCTTGCCCAGCGCGTCATAAGCGGCGCGGTCTTGGGCGCGTAGCCAAAGCAGGTTGCCGCAAGCATAAGCGGCAATAGCAGGTATGGTATTTTCATGGGTTTTCCTTTCAGGTCGGAATTAAATGCGTCTTGTTGAATTAAAACTAAGTTTCAAAGCGTTTCGGCGAAAGTCAACATTTTTTTAGGCAAATTAAAAAATGGAGTTCTTTTTGCCTTGAAAAAACAAGCTATTTAATATTAGTTTAAACGTCAATTTTTAACAGACTATAAATATGGGCGAAACTTCACAAACTTTCATCGATATAATAAATTGGCAGGACTGGATAGTCATTGCCGCGTATTTCGTGATTATAGGCGCAATCGCGTGGTGGACGGGCAGAAACCAGAAATCCACCGCCGACTACTTCCTGGCTGGCAGAAACGTCGGCTGGTTTGCAATAGGCGCGTCGATTTTCACCGCCAACATCGGCTCGGAGCACATCGTGGGGCTTGCGGGCTCGGGCGCAAACTCGGGCATGGCGATGGCGCACATGGAAATGCACGCGTGGGTTTTGATTGTGCTTGCGTACGTCTTTGTCCCGTTCTACTACAAGGCGGGCGTTTACACCATCCCGGAATTTTTGGAAAAGCGATTCGGCTCTAAAACCAGGTGGTTCTTGTCGGTAGTTTCCCTTGTCGCTTACGTATTTACAAAGGTAAGCGTGACGGTTTACGCGGGCGCAATCGTCTTCCAGGCATTTTTGGGCGACACGTTCGGCTCGCCCGACAACGCCTTCTGGGTAGGGGCGTTCACAACAGTAATTTTGACAGGCATCTACACCGTTTTCGGCGGCATGAGGGCGATTTTGTACACCGCAACTCCGCAGGCTGTCATCTTGATTTTGGGCTCGGCTTTGATTACATACTTCGGCTTGACGGAGCTTGGCGCAATCAAGGACGGCTTCGACGCCACAATCTCGGGCGGCTGGCAGGCTCTGATTGACTCGGCAAAAACAAAGGCCGGCGACTTCGCCCTGTGGCGCCCGCTCTCCGACCCCAATTTCCCGTGGCTTGCGATTTTAATAGCGTCCCCCATCATCGGCATTTGGTACTGGTGCACCGACCAATACATCGTCCAGCGCACATTCTCGGCAAAAGACTTGGAAACAGCAAGAAAGGGCGCGCTCTTCGGCGGCATCCTCAAAATCACTCCGGTTTTGATATTCCTCATTCCCGGCATGATTGGCTGGGCTTTGTTCGACGCAAATCCGGGCAAATTCGCCCTCGCTATTGAAGACGGCGCAATCAAGGGCGACGCGGTCTTCCCGATGCTCGTCACAACCCTTCTGCCGCACTGGATTAGGGGCTTGATTGTGGCGTGCCTTTTGGCGGCTCTCATGAGCTCTTTGGCGTCCCTTTTCAATTCCTCCGCCTCTCTTTTCACGGAGGACGTCTATAAAAAACTCGTTCCGCAAAAGTCCGAAAGGCACTACGTCAACGTCGGCAGAATTGCGACAGTCGTGGTCGTCGGCTTTGGCATAATTTGGATTCCGGTCATGAAGCGCATCGCAGACGGCGGCTTGTACGTCTATTTGCAGAGCGTGCAGTCCTATCTTGCCCCGTCCATTACGGCGGTATTTTTGCTCGGCGTATTTTGGAGCAGGATGAACGGCAAGGCGGCTTTGTGGGGCTTGATTGCGGGCTTTGCAATGGGCATGTCAAAGCTGACAATCCAGAGCTTCTTCGGCGCGGATCCCGACAAGATGAATGTCCCCGTGCTGGCGCAGATTGGCGACTTCAACGCCTTCTATTGCGCGGGCGTTTTGTTCGCGGCGACAATCGCGATAATCGTGGCGATATCGCTGCTTACGGAAAAGCCTGCTCCGGAGCAGACGCGCGGGCTTACATACGCGTGGCTTATGGCTGACGAGAAGGCGAGGGCGGAGGTCAAGGCTTCTTGGACTTTGACGAACAAGCTCTTTGCCTTGATAATTCTCGCGGGCGTGCTGGGGATGTATCTCTATTTCTCCTTCTGGCTGTAAAACGCGTGAAATTGGCGCATTTCTGCGTTCCAAAAAAAGAGCCAAATTGGATTGCTCGCCTTGCTTTTTGCGCTGCAAAAATGCGCGGCGTTGCAACCCTCGCTATCGCTTCGGGCAACATCGCTTTCGCTCGTTGTCCTCGTCTCGGGCTGCGCTTCGCGCACCCTCGGCGTCTCACGTATGTTTATATACGCATCGAGCTTGGCTCTTTTTTT
>JAFXRX010000139.1 GCA_017526045.1 Opitutales bacterium | reverse complement strand
TCTACACCCCGTCTTCGATGACTGCCGACGAGCTTATCGAGCAGATGTGCGCGACTTCGAAAAATCCGCGCCTTATAACTGTTGCAAGCCGCGACAATTTGATAAGGCTGACCGCCATGGGCTTCAAGGTGGAAAGCATAACGAGCTTCCAGCTCTTCGGCTGGGCGGAAAGCGCGGCAAAAATGCTCTCGGGCAGGGCGGGCGAGCTCAAATCGAAAACCGCGGCGAAGTGGCGCGAGGCCACGAGCCCCTTTTGCGGCATAGACAAAATGCTTGATTTGCAAAAACCAAAGCGGCAAACCAAAGGCTTGCCTAATCGAAATAAAAAATCTACAAAATAGAGCAAATGAAAAAATTGACACTCTTTATATTGTCCGTTCTGCCCGCGCTTGCGCTCGCGCAAATAGACGGCGACGCGGAGCTCCTGGACGCCGAGGGCAAGCCGCTCGCCCCGCAGGCTCTCGCCGACGCCGTCCTGAAAAAGGCCATACAGGCTTCGGAGCAGAAGCGCGAAAAAGTCGCGGAGTTCGAAAAGAATATGGAGCTCGCCGGCAGGGGAGACCCCGACGCGCAGAACAAAGTCGGCGACTTTTACGCCGAGGGAGAAATTGTCGCAAAGGACATGCGCACCGCCGCCTATTGGTGGTTCGAGGCGGCGCGGCGCAAGCACCCCGAGGCTCTTTGCAGGCTTGGCGAATTGTATTACGAGGGCGGCGTCATGAAGCGCAACCGCCACAAGGCCGTCGAATATTGGGAGGCTGCCGCGAGGGCTGGCAACGCCCAGGCGCAGTATTTCCTCGGCATGTGCTATGCAAGCGGCGGCAACGGCGTCTTTAAAGACGCGGAGCGCGCCGCCTACTGGTGGCAGAAATCCGCCCGCCAGAACAACATCCGCGCCGTTTACAACCTCGCCTTTTGCTACTCGCGCGGCGAGGGCGTAAAGCAGGACCACAAGTTCGCGTTCGAGCTTTGGAAGCGCGCGGCTCTTGAAAACTTCCTGCCCGCAAAAACAATGCTTGGGCTTTGCTACTACACCGGCGAGGGCGTCGAAAAGAACCCCGCAACCGCGGCGAGCATTTGGACCGCCGCCTCCGAGGAGGGCGACCCCGACGCGCAGCGGCTCTTGGGCTTTGCCTATTATTACGGCAGCGGCGTCGAGCAGGATAAAAACACCGCGCTTGTGCTCTTTCAGGCTTCCGCCGCCCAGGGCGACAAAGATTCCGCCCGCGCCGTCGAAGACCTGACTTTGGAAATTGGCATCCGCACGGATAAATCGCCCGAGCCGAAGGTAAAGCCGAAAATCCCGCAAAGAAAATTTGTCGACGTCTCCCCGGTTTTTAGGACGTACGACAATATCGGGGCGGCGAAAGCCCCCGCGGCCGAAAAAAAGCCCGAGGCGCAGAAAAAGTAAATTCGCGCTTTGCTCGCCAAAAAAGCCGCGGAGCTTTTTTAGTTCCGCGGCTTTTGTTTATTTGATAAATTCGACGTTTTGAATTTTGTTTTTCGAGGCGAGGCTTAAAAGCGTTTACAAAGCCTTTAGCGGGACTTTTTTCGCCACCGAAACTTCGAGCGGCTTTTCGGGGTTTTCCTTGGCGAATTTGGCGAGCTTTGCGTTCAGCGCGGCGGGCTCGATTTTTGCGAAGTCCCAAAGCAGCTCGCCGTTTTCGCTTATCGCAACGCCCTCGTATTCGGGAATGGGGTCGCCGAATTTTTCGGATTTTTGCGGGTCGAAAACCGCGACGCCCACGAGCGAGTCGGCGCAGCCGTAGTACATAAACCACTTGCCCTTGTAAAACGCAAGCCCCTCTATAAAAACAGTCCCCTGCGCGTACTGCCCCTTGCGCTCGAAGTCCGCCATCGGGCGGAAAAACGGGACGTCGAGCCGCGCAATCGGCTTTAACGGGTCTTCCAAATCGAAGAGAACCTGCCCCGCGGCGTAAGTGCCTTCGGCGAACCTTCTGTCGGCGTCTTTGCCGCTCGAGTTTTTGCCGTTGTACAAAACCAAAATTCCGTTTTTGGTCTTGATTGCGGCGGGGCCCACTTCCGTAAGGGAGCTGTCAAAATACCCCCTGCGCGGCGCAATCAGCTCTTTTAGGGAGCCGTTCGGGTTTTCGACGGGCTGCCAGTTAATGAGGTCGTCGCTCGTGGCGGCGAATATGCGCGCCTCGCCCCAGTACATAAAATATTTGCCGTTTACCTTCGAGATTGCAAATTTGGAAGGGTCTTTTTTCGACTGCGCGCAGACTATCGCGGCGGACTTGCAAAACATGTTGGCGTATTTGCCCCCGCTTGCGTTTTTGAACGCGGGGCCGTGCTTTTGCCATGTGCGCAGGTCTCTCGAGGTGGCAACGCAAAGGCGCGCGATTTTCTTGTTCCACGATGTGTAGGTCAGCACGAACAGCCCGTCTTCGGTCTGGGCAAGGCGCGGGTCTTCGCAGCCGCCCGTCCATTCAAACTCCTTGTTGGAATCCTCCGCGGGGAACATTACGGGGCTCGGGTATCTTTTCATCTTTACGCCGTCTTCGGTCTCGGCAAGCCCGAGCCGCGACGTGCGCGAGCCAACGCCCTGGAACGTGTTGTCCTCGGCGCGGTAGAGGACACACAGCTTGTTTTTATAGACAGTTGCGGCGGGGTTGAACGTGTCGCTTTCCTCCCATTTTATAGGCCTTTTCTGCATGGGGCAGTCAAATACGCTTTCCTTGTTCGGCGCGATTACGGGGTTTACCCCCTCGGGGCGCGCAAAGCCGCCCATCGCCCAGTCGGGCAGAGGATTTTTTTTGAGCTCCGCGCTTGCGGAAATCCCGCAAAACGCAAAAAATGCAAGCAGCAGCAAGGTATGTCTCATAGTTTTTCCTTAATTGAAAAACGGTAAAATACTTTTGGGCGGATTTTTTATCAAGAAAAATTTTTCGCCCCGTATTTTTAAAAAATGCTTGCACACGCATTAAATTTAGTCTAACCCCAGTGGGGGAAAATAATATGAAAAACGCAATAGACGATATTTTCTTCAAAAACGCGGACGACTTCTTCCGCGCAAACGCGCCGACGGCTCTGACTTACGACGACGTAACGCTGGCAACGCAGTATTCCGCGATTTTGCCCAAGCAGACAAAATTGGACACGGAGCTTTCCGAAAGCGTCAAGCTTACCCTGCCTATCATATCTTCGGATATGGATACCGTCACGGAATACAAAATGGCAATCGCAATGGCGCGCAACGGCGGCATGGGCATCATCCACTCCTCGATGGCGGCGGAAGAGCAGCTCTCGCAGGTCAGCCGCGTCAAAAACTACATCCACGGCCTCATCCAAGACCCAATCCGCGTCTCGCCCGACCAGCAAATCGGCGACGTTTTGAACATGGTCGAGGACAAGAAGTTCCGCTTCCGCACCTTTCCGGTGGTCGACGAACAGGGCAAGCTCGTCGGGCTTTTGCCGGGCTCCGTCGTAAAATCGCGCTATGCGGCGATGAAAATTTCCGAGGCGATGTCGCCGCGCTCCGAGGTCTTTACAATTTCGGCAAAAGACTTGGGCGCAGACCCGATTGCAGCCGCCGACACTTTCTTTAACGACCACTTCGGCGTGCACAAGCTGCTGGTTGTCGACGAAAACGACAAGCTAAAAGGCCTTTTCACCCTCTCCGACATCGAAAGAATTTCCGACGAAAACGCCTCGCAAAAACGCGCGGCGCGCGACTCGCGCTTC
Source organism: Opitutales bacterium (assembly GCA_017526045.1). Classification (GTDB taxonomy): domain Bacteria; phylum Verrucomicrobiota; class Verrucomicrobiia; order Opitutales; family Intestinicryptomonadaceae; genus Intestinicryptomonas. The sequence continues at coordinate 4,289 of JAFXRX010000139.1, read as the reverse complement.
CGCCTGCTTTGCGGCGCAACTCTTTCAATCTACCGCAAGCCCGACGGTTCGCTGGATAAAGACAGAATTGTAAACCACGTCGGCGCGCTCGTCGAGCGCGGCCTGGACGTCGCGGCGGTTTCGACAGCCCACGGCTTTACCGAAGGCGTCGGCTCGATGATTAGGCTCGTGCGCGAAAACTTCAAGGATTTGACTATTATCGGCGGCAACGTTACAAGCGCGGCGGGCGTGGAATTTTTGGCTCAGGCCGGCGCAAACGCAGTAAAAGTGGGGCAGGGCCCCGGCTCGATTTGCACGACGCGCATCGTCGCGGGCATCGGCATCCCGCAGCTTACGGCTCTTTATGTATGCTCCTCTCAGGCCAAGAAATCGGGCGTTAAAATCATCGCTGACGGCGGCATAACAAAGAGCGGCGACATGGTGAAGGCGCTTACTCTCGCCGACGCGGTTTTGTGCGGCAGCCTGCTTGCGGGCACTCCCGAAGCCCCGGGCAAAATTATGGAAATCAACGGCAAGAGCTACAAGCAGTACCGCGGCATGGGCTCCATGGCGGCGATGAAGGACGGCTCGGCGGCGCGCTACGGCAGGGACACCAAAGACAAGACCGACAAGGTTACGGCGGAGGGCATCGAGGCGTTGAAGGAAGTTTCGGTAGGGCTCGACATTTTGCTTGCGCAGTACGCGGGCGGCATACAAAGCGGCATGGGCTATTTGGGCGCGGAGGATTTGTCCGCGTTGAAGCGCAACGCGCGTTTTGCCAAGATTACGGCGGCCGGCCAGCGCGAGAGCTTCCCGCATGATGTGATTGAGGTTAAAACCATGGGGACGGGAGCGGCATAAACAAACAATAAGCCGCAAATAGCTTCGGGATCAAAAAAGGGTGCTTGTTCGAGTATGTTTAAATACACTCGCGCGCCCCCTTTTTTGCTGTCCTCGCTCTTCACGCCTTCTTGTTTGTTTCTGTGCGCTCCCTGCAAGAAACTTGACGAAAAAAATAGTCCAAAAAAATAAATAAGAATTTTTTTCGGATGCGGCGAAGCCGCTCTAATTTAAAAAAAAGAATTCCCTCAAAAAAAATAAAATTTGGGAACATTATTTTCTCTCCACGTTAAGTTTCTGGGAACGTTGTGTATGATTTTCGCGGGGAAGATTGGAAGGTTGTGAGGGGAAAAAGCGGTCAAAATGCGCGATGACTAACATCCCAAAAAGTTTTTTTCAAAAACATTTTTGGGAGCCCTGTTCTCTTGCGTTTTACGAGCGGGGAGCTGACCACGCTTTGCGTGGGTAGCTTTTTGCGTTAGCAAAAAGAGCCGAGCGTAAGCGAGTGCCGAGACATTTGCGAATGCAAATGCGAGTACAACTTTGTACTGCCCCCCGAGTAAAACCAAGATGGAGCGCAAGGAATAAAAAAAGCCTCTTTTATTTTTGCGTAAGCACTATATTACAATTTTGAAAAAATTGCTTTTTTTATTCCGGTTTTCACCGCTTTTTCAAAAAGTGGATAAGATTTTTTCATTGTCATAGTCCGAGGGAAGGTCGGAGAAAATGCGGTTGCCCGACGCCTTCTCTATGTCAAATACCGCGTCGATTGCGTTTATAATCTTTTCGCGGTCGGTCGTGAAAATGAAGCGGTCCGTCAAAAGCTTGCGGCGCGCCTCCAATATCATGTCGCGCGGCGGCCTGCGCATGTTTATCAGGCGGAAAATGTATTTGTTCAAGTCCGACGAATTGCCCGCGTCAAGCTCGAACTGGATGAGGCGCACGAGCGCGTATTGGTGCATCGGGTCCTTCTCGACCGCGGCAACGTAAAGCTTGTGGGCGATTGTATCCTCGCCAAGCAGCGCGAAGCGGCGCGCCGTCGCGACGAGCGTGCGCGGGTTTACCGTGCCTTGCTTTATTATGTCGTTTATAAGCGCAGTCGACATATTTGAATTGCCGACCGCGTAGTAGGCGACCGCCCTCAATGCCGAAAATACGTTTTCGTTGTTCTTCAGCCATTTCGGGTTCGCCTTTATTATGTCTTCGGAAAAATCAATCGCCTCTTGGTATTTCTTGCATGTTATGAAGGTTTCCAAAAGCAGCATGCAGTATTGGGACGTGTTGGAAAAGCCCTTTTCTATGGCGTTGTCGTATATCTTGCGCATGAGCTCCAAGTTTTCGGAGTCGGTTGCGAAGTTTGCGATGTAAATCAAATTCTTTTCGTCGTTTTTGTTGTTTTCAAAGAGGCGGTTGATTTCCTCTTCGGCTGCTTTTTTGTCGCCGCTGTTGGAGATTGAGCGCAGGTAGTCGACGCGCGGCGCGATTTCGAGCGGCTTTTCGATAATTCTAAGAGAGCCGTATTGGCGCGCCTTTTCGTAGTCGCCCATTATGATGTAGTAGTTTACAAGCAGGGCGTAGACGGGGTCGAGATCGGGCATTCGGTTTATGTTTTTGGCGATGATGTTTATGGCCTCTTCGCGGTTGCCCTGCTCCCATTCGTTTTTGGAAAGGCGCAATATGCCCGGGGTTGTTTTTTCAAGCCCGTACTTTTCGATAATCTCCTTGCTTTCCTTGTGCATGCCGTGCATGGAATAGACTGTTGCCATCGCCATTGCAAGGTATTGCTGTATCTCTTTTGATTTCGGGTTTCTCTCGAGAATGTTTTTGCAGACGTTTATCAGGACTTCATCGTCCATTTTCGCAATTAGAAGCTGGACGTAGAGCCGCATGTAGGCGAGGTCTTCGTAGGCGAAGGGCAGGCCTCTTTTTAGGACTTCCACCGCGCTGTCCTGCTTGTTCCTCATAATGAAGAACTGCGCGAGCATCTTTTTGCCCTCGATGTTCCGCGGGGAGCGGTTCACGCCGCGGACAAGGTTTTCGAAAGCCTCGCGGTACTTGCCCTCGGCGAGGAGGTCTTTTGCGTTTCTTATATTGTAGTCGCCCAGGGCGTGGTTGGTTTGCATCCTGTTGAGCGGGTAAAAGAGGGCGGTTTTTACCGTAATTTCGGAGTAGTCGCGCTGGTATTTAAAGAAGACGAAAATAAAAATCGTCTTGAAGAGCAAGAGCGTTAGAAATATCGCAAACAGAGCCGTGAATATTTTGCCGTACAAAAATTTTATCGACCAGTTCCCTTTCGGCGTCCTGTATCTGTATGCAAAGCCGAAAATCGCGGGGCGGCGGGTTGAGTCTGTTTTTTGGGAGGGTTGCGGATTGGTTTGGTTTTCCATTTTTTTGTGAAAATATTCTTTTTTTGGGGATTTGGCAAATTTCCAATTTTTGTGTGCGTATATTTACTAAGCCGAAAAGATTTTGATGCAAGAAGTTTTTGTTTTTTTCGGGAATTTATTTATTTTTTGTTTTTTTGAAAAAAAAGCAGAATAATTCTTGACAAGTTTAGATATGCATATTTTATTATGCCTCATTATAGCAAATATTTTCGATTAAACAAAGAATAGGAATTACATGAAAAAACTATCATTGTTAGCAAGTTTGGCTGTTCTCGGTAGCTCTGCATACGCAGCCGGCCCCCTCCTTCAAATTGGCGACGATTTGGACGTTTCGTTTATCGGTTCCGCAATCGGAACATGGACGAACAACGTTACTTGGAACACCAACAAGACGTATGACGACTACTGCGTCACAGCCCGTGTCGGCGGCGAAGCCGTTTACGGCAAGAGCAAGGCCTTTACTGTTACAGCCAAGGCTTATGAAGATTTGAACCGCTACATGAAGCATGAGCGCTTCAACTCCAATTTGACGAATGTGTTTGTAAACGGCGTTTACCAGTCCGACGTGTTCAACGCCGGCGCGCACTTCTCTTTCGTGCAGTCCGCCCAGAATACCGACACAACTATAAACGGCAACAATTTGGCGCGCACAAACAATATCAAGGCGGGCGTAAACGGCTCTTATATCGTTTCGAACAAATTGATTGTCGATGCCGGCTTTGATTATCTGTATACGCGCTATACAAACGAGAAGGAACTTTATACAGACACCAACGCCTACGTCGTTCCTGTAAGCTTGCTCTATAAAATCACCGACAGGTTGAGCTTAGGTTTGTCCTACCAGTATCGCCAGACAAACTACCTCGACAACAACATGAGCGAGGCCAAGGAAATTTCCAGGGCTCTTTACGGCGACAGAACCCGCGACCACTTCTTTGGCTTGACCCTCCGCGGCGAACTTACATCAAGGCTTTCCACGGAACTCTATGTCGGCGCGGTTATCCGCGACACTTCCGACTCTTTGCTCGACAACGACGACACTGCGTTCGCCTTCTCCGCAAAATTTGACTACCAGATTTCCGA
>JAFXRX010000138.1 GCA_017526045.1 Opitutales bacterium | reverse complement strand
GCGGCGCGCCTTGAGGACTGCGAGCGCGGTTTCAAACTGCTCTTTGCTCCCGTCGGTTTCGACGAAGAACAAATTTATTTTTGAGGATGAGGCCTCCTGCCTTGCGTTGTGCTCTTCCGCCGCGAGAAACATCGCGTTTTTTATCTGCGCCGAAAGCTCTGCGGGCTCTTTTGGCAGGACTACCCCCGCCTCGATTGGCAGCATCAATTCCGCCGCCGCCGGAATTTTGTTTTCGGGGAGGCTCGAGCATGCGCAAAACGCCGCCGCAAAAAGCGGCGCCGCGGCGCGCAAAAATCCTGCAAAAGTTTTCATTTTTTTTGGCAAAAAACAGGCGGAAAAGAAAATCTTTTCCGCCGCGCGAAAAAATCAGCCTTGCGCTCCGCCTTCGGGGTCGGGGGCGGCGGCTTCCTCCTGATCTTCTTCCAAGTCCGCGCTCGGCGGCTCTTCGGAGATGTAGTAGCTGTGGTAGCTTTTGTTGTAGTAGGAGGAATTGTACATGCCCGAGCTCGAAGAGCCCACCATGTTCATGATTGCGCCCAAAATCTGGACATTGCTTTCGACGAGCCTCTTTACGTAATTTTTGATTACCTTGCGCTTTATTGCGTTGAATTTGATTACGTAAACCATGCCGTCGACGTAGGGCAAAACCGAAATGGCGTCGCTTACCGCCCCGATGGGCGGGGTGTCGATGAAGATTTTGTCGTAGCTTGCGCGCAGCTCCTGCAGCATGCGCATAAATTCTTCGGAATTTAAAATTTGCGTCGGGTTGGAGGCTCTGCGCTCGCAGGGCATTACGTCGAGGTTGGGGAAGTATTCCGAAACGATGCTTTCTTTGAGCGAATTTTTGCCCTCAATGTACGAAATAAGCCCGCTCGAGGTTTTCAAATCCAGAATTTTCGCGATTGCGGGGAGGCGCAAGTCGGCGTCGATAATGAGCGTCTTTTCGCCGTTCATTGCCGCGGTGAACGCGAGGTTTGAAAGCACGAAGCTCTTGCCTTCCGAAGGCGTCGTGGAAGTCGAAAGGATTACTTTTGCGGTCTTGCCCGAGGGGCTGAGCTTTATCGCGGAGAGGACTGCCTTGAACGCCTCCGCCGCGCCCCTGTCGGCGTTGGAGGCCGAAATTTGAGCCTTTTCGGAGGAGTTTAGACGCTTGATGCGCGGGATTGCGCCAAGAAGCGGAAGCCCGATGATTGATTCGACGTCGTGGGCGGATTTTGTCTTGTCGTCCAAAAACGCGACCGCAAACGCCATCACGATGCCGCCGAGTATGCCGCCCAGCACGCCGAGGATTATGTTCAAAAGGTAATTCGGGCTCGAGGGCTCGCTCGTCGGGAAGGCGGTGTCGACGATTTTTGCGGAGGCTGGAATGAGGTTTACTTCGGCGAGGCGCTTGTTCATCTGAAGCTGCATTTCCTGCAGCAGCATTTCCGCGGCGTTCTTTTCGCGCTCGATGACCTTGTAGGCGACTGCCTTGTCGGAGAGCTCGTTGCGCTCCGCGTTCTTTTCGGCGAGTGCTCTTTGCAGGGTTTCGTAGTTTTTCTGCACCATTTCGTAGTTCGCCGAAACTTCCTGCACTGTCGATTTTACCGCGGCGTCGAGCTCGTTGTTTATCTGCTCGAGGCGGCGGGTAAGCTCAATCATCTTCGGGTGCTTTGGCTTGTAGCGTTTTTCGTACTGCGCCATGTCTATCTGCAGCATCGAGCGCTGCTGTAAAATTTGCGAGACGAGCGCGTTTGCGCGTATGCGCGGCAATTCCCAGAGGTTGCCCTTTTCGCGCTCGCATTCCTGGATTATGCGCCATTCGGTCTGGGCTGCCTCGTAGTTCTGCTTTGCGATTGTCGCCGACGTTGTTATGTCGCTTAGCTCCTTTGCGAGCATGTCGACCCTTTGGTCGAGCGATTCCGCCTTGTTTTCCTTGCGGTAGTTTACGAGCTTCGACTCAAGCTCGCGCACTTTGGTGTCCTGGAAATTCACCTTGTCGCGCAGAGCCTCTATCATCATGAGCATGTCCGACGAGTTCGTCTGCTGCGAGTATGTTATGAATTCTTTTGCGTAGAGGTTTGCAATGCGGGCTGCAATGTCCTTGTCGGGGTGCGTAAAGTCGATGTTTACAACAAAGCTCATTCTGTTGGGGGCGATGCTGCGGTTGCGCACCAGAATGCCCTCTTCGGTGATTTTCGCGCCGAATGTGAACATGTCGTGGTACGGCGCCATGAGCCTCTGCGCCTCTTCGGGCTTGAGCTGCTTCTTGACAAACGAGACTACTTCCATCGACTCGAGCAGCTTTATTTGCGTGTTGAAGTCCTGGATGTCGCGGATGTCGTCGCGCCTCGACCTGTCGGCGTCGACGGGCTTGTCGACAGTCCTCAAAATTCGGATTGTCGCGCGGGATGTGTAAACCGGCGTTACGCGGAATGTGTAAAGAAGCGTGCCCGCCAGAATTACAAGAAAGGTGATTGCGATGAACCAGATTTTTTCGCGCAGAATTTGCAGATAGTCGGCAAATGTCCTGTTGGGGACTTCGTTCACCTGCGGAGCCGCGCCGTAGTTCTGCCCGTACGAGCTGCCGTACGTCCCGTAGGATTTGCCGTAAGACCCGTAAGAGCCGCCGTCGTATCTGTAGCCGCCGTAGCCGTAGCCATAGCCGTAGCCCCCGCCGTATGCGTTGCCGTAGCCGTAGGCGTTGCCCGCGCTGTTTGAAAAGGACGAAACCACCTTTTTCTTTACGATTTTTTTTGCGGAATTTTGCGGCTGCGCGCCATTTTGTGAGTCGTTTTTCTGTTCTTCGCTCATTTTTGCAAAATATTTTAAATTGGATATTTTGGGATTAAATTATGTCTTCCTTGACCTCGATTACGTCGCCGTTTTTAATGGGGAAGTCCGCGGCGTCGTCGGTCAGGATTGCCTTGACGTTGATTGTGTAGAGCTTTTCCTCGCCCGATTCGAGCTTGCGCTTCACCAAAACCGCGCGGCGGTTTGCGCGCGGCGAGAAGCCGTTGCAGCCCGCGATGACTTTTGTGATGGTCATTTTGTCGGCCTCCTCGCGCGGAAATTCGTATTCGCAGGGCCTTGCGACAAAGCCTAGAACGTAGCAGCTCTGCTTTGCGTATTCGCGGATGAATAGGGAAACCTGCGGCTTTTGCAGATAGTCCTGCTCGTAAAGCTTCGTGATTTTTTGCTTCGCCTCTATTAGCGTGAGCCCAGAAATTTCTACCTTGCCGATGAGCGGCAGTATTATCGTCCCGTCGGAAACTATTCTCGCGTCGATATTTGAGAGCTCCGGCTCTTGGAATACGCTCATTTGCACCACGTCCATCGGGCGCAATTTATAGGATGCCGCGGCTTTTTCCTGCGCGGACGATTGGACGGCGGAAATAAGCGATGCCGCCGCCATAAAAATGGCATAAAAATATTTTTTCATAAGTCGGACGCAATAAAATAGCAGAAAGCGCGCCTTTTCAAGCAAAAAAAGCGGCGCATTTCGGGGATGCGCGCCCCGCGGAATTTCGAGTTTTTGCGCGG
>JAFXRX010000137.1 GCA_017526045.1 Opitutales bacterium | reverse complement strand
TTTTATTTTTGTCCTCGTTATGCTTTGCTCTAACGCTTTTGCTCTGCGCCCGCTGCCAGAAACTTAACGAAAAAAATAAGTCCAAAAAAGAGAGAAGAAAAAATTTTTTTTCGGATGCGGCAAAGCCGCTCTAATTAAAAAAAGAATTCCCTTGTTCTTTTGGGAATTCTAACTTTCTTCCTCGTGTGGAAACGCTGTGTACGCTCTGCGTGGTGCGTCTTGCGCGGTTGTGAGGGGTAAAAAGCGGGGAGGATGCGCGATGCTGTTGTGGATTTTGAGCGGGGTGCTGTACTAAGTACTGCCCCCCGAAAAATCCCAACATGGAGCGCAAGGGAAAGAAAAAACAAACTTCTTTTACGGTCGCGGCGTAGCCGCTCTAATTTCAAAAACTATTTTCCAAAATAGTTTGTTTTTTCTTTCCCGCTCCTCCCCGCTTTTTACTGGAAGTCGATGATGTCGACAACAAATACCAGCGGAGACCCCGCAGGAATTATGCCCATCGCCCTGTTGCCATAACCCAACTCCGCAGGAATGTAGAGCTGAATTTTGCCGCCCTTGCCAACCTTCTGCAAACCCTCGCGGAAACCCGGCACAACATTGGCAAGCGGAAATTCCGCCGGCCCGCCATGGCGCGCGGACGCGTCAAATTCCCTTCCGTCGGGCAGCGTGCCGACATAGTCGACCTTCACAGTGGAATCCTCTGTGGGCAGCGGCTTTTCGCCTTCCTTTAAAATTTTATAGCGCAAGCCGCTGTTGGTTTTTACGACGCCCTTTTCCGCGTCGACTTTCTTCCAAAAATCTTCGTAGACAGCCTTGTTCTTTTCCGCCTGCGCCTTCATGACTTTTTCGGCGCGGTCGGACAAAAATTCGTTCATGCCCATTACGGTTTCCTGCGCGCTCTCGGGGATGAGCTCTCCCTTGATGCGGGCCTCGACGCCTTCGAGGAAAATTTTAGCTTCCTCCGGCGAGAGGGCGAGCTGGTTTGCGCCGACGCGCTCGCAGGTAATCATTCCGTAGAGTTTGAGGTATTCCTTTTCTTTGTCTGTCATAGCGTTTGCCAATGGTGAAGCAAGCAGCGCCATGGCGGCGATGCCCGCGAGTTTTATATAGTTTGATGTTTTCATAATTAAAAAGATTTTTAAGGATTTTTGTTTAGTTTTGGTTTTAGTCAATTTTTTAATGGTTTGTTTGAAATATTTTTATCGTAAGAGGGCGGCTCAACTTAAACGCGCAAAAAGTTTTCGCCTTGATTTTCCTCGACGAGCTCGACTAAATTTTTGTCAAAATCCATAGCCCAGGCGATTTTTCTGTTTGGGAACGCGGCGGCTGGGGTCGGCTCTTGCAGGATGAAAAAGCCGTTTTCGCGGAGGGTTTGGAGGGCGGAATTTATGTCGGGCGTCTGGTAGCAGAGGTGGTGGAGCTTTGCGCCGTCCGCGGCAAATTTTTTGAGCGGGCTTTTATCGGAGTTCGGGCAAACGATTTCGATAAAGCAGGAAGAGCCTTTTTGCCGCAGAAATTGGACGACCGCCTGCTGGGTTTTATCCTCGATTTCGCTCGAGGCGGTTTCGCAGCCGAGCGCGCCGCAGAAGTGCGCGGCGGTTTTTTTGATGTCGCAGGAGGCGACGCCTATGTGGTGGAGTTTCATTGCTCTTTTATGAAAGTTTTAACCGGTTTTGCCGCCTTTGTTTCGAGGGCGAATTTTTTTGCGCCTCCGCTTTCGCCGATTTGCGCAAAGCCCAATTTCAAATAAAAATCAGCGGCGATTTTGTTTTTCGCAGTCGGGATAAATTCGGCGGAAATTCTTTTAAAGCCGCGCGATTTTGCGCTCTCCAAAATTTTGTTGAATGCGAAAAATTCGAGCCCGCGCCCGAATGCGCGGCACGACATGGCGAAGGTGTCGATGAAAATTTCTTCGGGCGAAATTGCCCGCAAAACCGCCGCCGCGACAATTCCGCTTGCGCCGATTTTATCGCTTAAAGAAAAGGCGAAAGTTTGGAAATTTTTATCGGCTGCGAATTCCAAAATTTCGCTTTGCGAATATCTTTTTGTGCGCATGTTGAACTGGTTGGTGCGCTGCAAAAGCTGGGCGACCCTGGGGGCGTTGAGCTTGCCGAAGGGCTCTGCAAGGGCCGACATTTCCAGGCCTTTTAAGAAGGCGTCGTAAGAGCCGAAGCTTTTGCTCAAAGACTTGCGCTCCTCTTCGTCGGCGTAAAATTTGGAGCGCATTGCGTCCTCGTTTGAAACTTCCGCGGTCTCGAAGAGGTTTGCATCGGATAGAAAATCCAAAAACAGCGCGGGGTCGCCGGGCAGCTCGGGCACGCAGACTTCGGGCAGGTTTTTGCGCACTTCTGCTCTCTCCGCGGGGGAGTCGTCCAGAAAGACGATGCTGTCTGCCGATATGTTGAGCTCGCGTGCGATGCGCGCGATGTTTTCGCTTTTCGGGCGCCAGTTTGCAACGAATTTTGAAAAGTCGCCGAGCTTTAAAACCATGTCGGGCAATTTGAGGAAGGGCTCTTTTGCCGCGGCTTCGTCGTTTTTGGAGCACGCCGCCAAAATGACGCCGCGCTCTTTGAGCTTTTTGCACCATCTTTGGATGTCGGCAAACGCCCTGCCGATGCCGAGCCCGCTTGAAATTTGCAGGTTCTCCGCGCCGTCGTCGCCGACAGTCCCGCCCCACAGAAAGTTGTCGAGGTCGAGCACGGCGCATTTTTTTGCCTTGCCAAAGTCAGCCGCGGCGATGGCGTAAATTTTTTCGCAGATTTGCGGAAGGGCGTCGGGGGCTATTGCGATTTCCGCGCTCGCGTAGAGGGCGGGGGCGAAGAATTTTTCGCCGCCGATTTTGCTTTGCGCCGCGGCGATGTCGCAAATGCGCAGATTGGGGGTTTTGGCAGCGAGCTCGCAGAGCAAAAAGTTCAGCTTGCGCGCTTGGTATGAAAAAGAGCTTTCCTCCTTGCACGCGTGCGAGCCGAAGACGCCGTCGTCGATTTCCGCATAGTTTAGGCAGATTATTTTTGAGCGCGAAAATTTTGCGCACGCTTTTTTTATAAAGCCGCGCCGCGCCGCCGCGAGCTTTTTCCGTTCCGGAACGCCGCAGGCTGCGTGCAGCTGCATGAGCTTTTGCGCCGACTGGAATATTATTATATACTCCGGCGAAAGTTTTTTAAGCGGCGAATTTTTGCCGAAGAGCTCGAAGTCGATTTGGCTGTACGGGGCCTCGTAAAGGTCGAGCGTTTCGCCTTTCAGGGCGAAAGTCGCCTTGAGGGCGGCGGCCATAAATTGGGTTGGGGTGTCGCCGAGCAGAGCCGCGCTTGCGCGCGCCGAGCCGGTGGCGGATTTTTTCGAGAGCCTTTTTAGTTCGTTAAAAGTCATTGTGGTTTTGGCATAAAATAAATACGCCGCGCAAAAAAATGCAAAATTAAAAAACCGCGCCCTCGATTTTTAGCAGAGCCTCCTTGATTTTTGCGCCGCCTGCGTAGCCGCCGAGCCTGCCGTCGGAAAATATGACGCGGTGGCAGGGGATGATTATGGCAATCGGGTTGCGGTTGTTCGCCATTCCGACAGCCCTAACCGCGCGGGAGTTCCCGCTTCTTATTGCGATTTCGCGGTAGGTCGCGGTTTGCCCGTATGGAATTTTCAGAAGATTTTGCCAGACCCGCTTTTGAAATTCCGTGCCTTTTGGGTTTATGGGCACTGTGAATTTTTTAAGCCTTCCCTCGAGGTACATTTCAAGCTCCTCGAAGGCCTTTTTCACTGCGGGGGGCTCTTCTGCGCCCCGTTGCGCGGCAGGGTTTGCGCCGCAGAAGCCCAGCCTTGTTATGAAGCCGCCTTCCTCTTCGGCGAAAATTTTGCCGATTTTTGTGTCCATTAAATATTCCATATGCCCGGCTAAAAATAATTTTGCGCCGATTGTTTTAATTTTCAAACAAAATTTAATTTTTTTTGCGCCTGAAACAGGGCATTTTTTGCGCATAAAAAAATATGCTTGCCCGTTTCAAAACAAAAGTTCTTTATAGTCTAATTTTTCAGAATTTGCTTTTGGGACTTTATGGATTGGGCAAGCGATTTATTTTTCGGAACAGGTATAGCGCACGACGTTGCGGTTTTTGCGCTTGTGATATTTTTTGGGGTCGCGCTTGGCAAAATTAAAATCGGGGGGGTTTCGCTTGGCGTTACGATGGCTCTGTTTGTGGGGATAGCCGCAAGCCACTTCGGAATGCGCATAGGAAACGACGTTTTGGGGTTCGCAAAGGAATTCGGGCTTATTTTGTTTGTGTTCGCGGTGGGGCTGCAGGTGGGCCCGACCTTTTTCTCGTCTTTCAAAGAGGGCGGGATAAGGATGAATATGCTTGCGATAATCGTTGTCGGGGCGGGCGTTGCGGTTTGCGTGCTGTTGAAGTTCGCCGCGGGGCTGCCGATTGAGACGATGGTCGGCATTCTATCCGGCGCGGTTACAAACACCCCCGGCCTCGGCGCGGCGGCCCAGGCTGCAAGCGAGCTCGGCAGCCAAAACGTGCAGGCGATTTCAATGGGCTACGCTGTCGCTTACCCCTTCGGCGTCGTGGGCGTGATACTTTCCCTGGTGTTTATAAAATACATTTTTAAGATAAATATCGAGCGCGAGAAAGACAGAATTGCAAAGAGCGCGCAGGACGCCGTCGACGCCACGCGCATTTCGCTCGTTGTAAAAAATCCCGCAATCGACGGCAGGCACATACACCAGCTGCGCGACCTAATCTCCAAAAATTTTGTGATATCGCGCATATGCGGGGCGGACGGCGAAATTGTCGTGCCGAGCCCCGATTCGGTTTTGACGCTCGGCGACAAGATTTTGGTAGTCGCCGCAAAGCGCGACATCGCCGCTGTCACGGCCTTCATCGGCGAGAAGATAGACATGTCTTGGGACAGGCTCAAAGCCTACATGGCGGCGCGCCGCATAATGGTTACAAGCGCGTCCGTAAACGGCAAAACTCTGGGCAGGCTCGGGCTTTACGACGGGCTCGGCTTTAACATAACAATCGTAAACCGCGCGGGCATCGACCTTGTCGCGCACCGCGACTTGCGCCTCCAAATAGGCGACCGCGTCACGATAGTCGGCAGCGAATCTGCAATCAACAATATCGAAAAGAAGCTGGGCAATTCAATGCAGAATTTGCGCCACCCGAACCTCATCCCCATCTTTTTGGGAATGTTTTTGGGCGTGCTGCTCGGCTCTGTGCCCTTCCGCATCCCGGGAATTCCGCAGGCGGTCAAGCTCGGCTTGGCGGGCGGGCCTTTGATTGTAGCCATACTTCTTTCGCGCTTCGGCCACAAGATGAAAATCGCGACCTACACGACAGTCAGCGCAAACCTCATGATAAGGGAAATGGGCATCGTGCTGTTTTTGGCGGGGGTAGGCTTGGGCGCGGGCGGCGGATTTTTCGCGACAATCGCAAACGGCGGCTACAAGTGGATAGCCTATGGCGCGTGCATAACAATAATCCCCGTCATGGTTGCGGCGTTTGTGGGCAGGCTCTTTTTCAGGTTCGACTATTTCACGCTCATGGGCGTAATATCGGGCTCGACCACAAACCCGCCCGCGCTCGCGTATTCGCATTCGGCGTCCCCCAACGACCTGCCCGCGGTGGGGTATTCAACAGTGTATCCGCTTGCGATGTTTTTGAGGGTTCTTTCCGCCCAGCTTTTGATTTTGTTTTTCCTGTAGGGGAGGGGGCCGTTTGCGGCGCGGATTTTTGCGCCGCCTTTTGCCGCCCTTCGGCGGATATTATTTTTTGCGCGTTTTAAAAAATGCTTGATAAATAATTCGGGCAATGCCATAAATGGCGGCTTATAAATCTAAAAACAAAAATTTATTATGGGCGAAAGTAAAAACAAAGGTCCGCATCAGGCAAAAAACAAACCCGCAAATTACGGCACATCCGACGCCATTTTCGGCAGCGAAATAAAAATACAAAATCCGAACGCTTCCGCCGACGAGCGCAAAACAGTGATTTTGGACGAGGACTTGGAGGGCTTGGAGTTTGAGGACAGAGTGTGGCTTTTCTGGAGGCGCAACAAGAATTTTGTGATAACGCTGGTCGCGCTTGTGTTTGCGGTGATCATAGGCAAGCACGCCTGGCTTTCCTACAAGGCCTCGCGCGACAACGCGCTCGCTTCGGAATTTTCCGCCGCCGCGACTTTTGAGGGGCGCGCCGCCTTTGCGAAGTCCAATTCGGGCACTTCCGCCGCGGGGGTCGCGCTGCTTGAAAACGCCGACGCCCTTTATTCCGAAGGCAAGTTCGCCGAAGCCGCCGAAATTTACAAGTCGGCCGCGGCGCCGCTCAAGGGCGATATTTTTTACGGCAGGGCTTTGCTTGGCGAGGCTATTTGCGTTTTGAAGTCGGGGAAGGCCGCGGAGGCTGAAAAGCTCTTGCAAAGCCTCTCCGCCAATCCCGAGGCTCTCTCTTATTCCGCCGAGGCGGCGTACCACTTGGGCGTCTTGGCGTATTCGCAGGGCAAGCTCGGCGACGCCGAAAAGTATTTCGCCTCCGCCGCGTCCAACCCCTCCGCGGGGCAGTGGGCTTTCAAGGCGGAAATTTTTAAGGACAGGCTGCACAAGTAGCCCCGCAAATTCCGCCGCCGTTTTTTGCGCCGGAATTTCCCCGCGAGGGGGGGGCGCGCCTGCCCGTGCGGCGGATTTTTTAAAAGCCGATATTTATCTTTTTCTTGGCAAAAGTGCAAAAAATCGGCGGCAAAATCCGCAAAAAATGAAAAAAATCGCGCTTTTTTTGATAAATTTTGTAAAAAATCAAAAAAAAAGTTGACGCGGATTTTAATATAGTCCAAATTTCAACCCTTTATATTGAAAACCGTCTCTATAAAAAAAAGACGGCGGATTTCGGTAAAGCCTCTCTGCCCTGGTAGCTCAGTCGGTAGAGCACATCCTTGGTA
>JAFXRX010000136.1 GCA_017526045.1 Opitutales bacterium | reverse complement strand
TGTCGTCGTAGGTTATTGTGGTGTCTTCGACGACGGCGATTATCTGGTTGTTGCCGGGAAGGAATTTGTTAATGTCGAATTTATGCCCCTCTGGTTCCTGCCCGAAGGCGAGGGCGGCGCATAAAAAGATTAGCGGTGAAAAAAATTTTTTCATTTCCGGATAGATGGATAGACGTTTTTCAAAAAATTTAAAATCTCTTCAAGTCTGCCGACTGAATTTGTTTTCGTCAAGCGGGGAAAATTGCCGTTTATGCGGACAAACTCGACCGCGGCGGGGTTGGCTATTCTGAGCTTTAGCTTCGCGCCCTCGGTTTCGACTTTCGAAATGCCCGCGATTTCCGCCGCAATTCGTATTTGCGAAAGATAGAACAAAATCTCGACGCTTTGCGGGATTTTGCCGTAGCGGTCGAGCATTTCCTTTTTGATGCGGCCGATTTCCTCTTCGCTTGCGCAGAGCTCCAAGCGGCGGTAGATGTCGACCCTCAGCTGCGCTTGGGGAATGTAGTCTTCGGGGATGTAGGCGGGCGCGATTTGCACTTTGTCGTTCATTATTTGGATTGCCTTGAGCTCCTCGAACATGTTTGACGCCTTTTCGATTGCCGCGCTTTTTTTGCCGCCTTCGCCCAGGCATATGAAATCGAGCGCGACGCCCGCCCTTATTCCCGCCGCGCTCTTTTCGCCCTTTAGCCGCGCGATGCTCTGCTTTAAGAGGGAGCAGTACATGTCAAAGCCAACGCATGCGATGTGGCCGCTTTGCTTTGCGCCGAGTATGTTGCCGCAGCCGCGCAGCTGCAGGTCGCGCGTGGCTATTCTAAAGCCCGCGCCGGGCTTGTTGTACTGCCTTATCGCGCTGAGCCGCTTGTGGGCTTTTTCGACAAGCTGGGCGTGGCGGTGCAGCAGCATGTAGGCGTACGCCTTGCGCGTGAAGCGTCCGACCCTGCCGCGCAGCTGGTAGAGCTGGGCGAGCCCGAACTTGTCCGCGCCCTCGATAATTATGGTGTTGCAGTTTGGTATGTCGAGCCCCGACTCGATGATTGTGGTGCAGACCAAAATGTCGTATTTGCCGTCCATAAACTCCGACATGAGCTTTTCGAGCTCGCGCTCGTTCATCTGCCCGTGGCCGACGCCGATGCGAAGTTTTGGGAACATTTTTTTTAGCTTTTCGGCGGTCGCCTCTATCGTCTTTACGCGGTTGTGCAGGTAGAAAACCTGTCCCTGCCTTGAAACCTCGCGCTCTACCGCGCCCTTTATCAAGTCCTCGTCGTACTCCCTCACGATTGTCTCGACGGGGAAGCGGTTTTTGGGCGGGGTTTCGATTATGCTTATTGTTTTTGCGCCCATCATCGCGAAGTAGAGGGTGCGCGGAATGGGCGTCGCGCTCATTGTGAGCACGTCGATGCCCTCGCGCAGATGCTTGATTTTTTCCTTGTGCTTTACGCCGAAGCGGTGCTCCTCGTCGATTACAAGAAGCCCCAAATCCTTGAATTTCACGTCGGAGGCAAGCAGCGCGTGGGTGCCGATAATTATGTCGATTTTGCCTGAGGCGAGCTGCTCTTTCACGCGGGAAGCGTCTTTTGGCTTGCGGAAGCGCGAGAGCATTTCGACGACTATCGGGAAAGCCGCCATTCTTTCTTTGAATGTTTTGAAATGCTGCTGGCAAAGGATTGTGGTGGGGCAGAGGATTGCCGCCTGCCTGCCCGCAAGCGCGCATTTAAACGCCGCGCGGATTGCGATTTCGGTCTTGCCAAAGCCGACGTCCGCGCAGATGAGCCTGTCCATTGGCGCGCTCGAGCGCATGTCGGCCTTAACTTCGTTTATCGCGCGCAGCTGGTCGGGGGTTTCCACAAATTCAAACGAGCTTTCGAACGCCTCCTGCCATTCGCCGTCCTCGGGGAACTGGTAGCCCTCGGCGATTTCGCGGCGCGACTGGATGTCCAGAAGCTCGGCGGCGTAGTCGAGCGCGGCGGTTTCCGCGGCGGTGCGGACTTTTATCCACGAGCGCGAGTCGAGCCTTGAAAGCTTTGGCGCGCGCTTGTCGAGCCCTATGTAGCGGCTTATCAAATGCGACTTGTGAAGCGGCAGGTAAAGGTGGGCGTTGTCCTCAAATTCGAGCTTCAAGACTTCCTGCTTTGCGCCGTTTGTCTCTATCTGCGTCAAGCCCTGGTAGCGGCATATGCCGTGGGCTGCGTGGACGATGTAGTCGCCCTCGCACAATTCCGAAAAATCCAGAAGCGCGTCGACTTCCGCCCTGCGCGAGAGCATTTTTCTGCGCGGCGCCATGTTCGTTTTTATGCGCCTGCCGAACATTTCAAGCGAGCCCGCGCAGACGACGCCGCGCGCGGATTTTGAAATTTCGCCCCAGCCCAAAATCCTTTGCGCGCCCTTGAAATCTACAATAAAGCCCTCTCCGAAAAAGGGCTTTATGTACGAGCATTTTTCGGGCTCGCCGCCGCTTTCCAAAAACATTTCCCGAATGCGCCCGCGCTCGCCTTCGCCCTCCGCCTCGATAAAAAGGTGGAAGCCCTGCCGCGACCATTCCAAAAGCCGCCCCATGAAATTTTTGCGCAGCTCGTTTTCGGTTTTCATTCTTTCCTCGCCGACGCTTTCGCTCATCGGCAGCGGGCGGTATTGCGACAAGTCCTCGGTGTTCGCGGCAATCCTTTGCGCAGACTTGAAAATGCCCCCGCCTTCTTCAAGGGAGGATATTCCGATTAGCTCGTCGCCCGGGCGCGCGTCGAAAACTTTTTGGAAATTCGGGGCGGGGCTTTCGATTTTTTCGTAAACGTTGAACTGCTCGGGGTATTCGGCGGCGAGGCGCAGCGGCTCCAAAAAAATCCAGGCTGCGGGGTTTTTGTTTAAAAAATCCGCGGCGATTTTCACGCCCGCGCTCGTCGTGTAGGAGTCTATTTCGATTTCGTTTGCGCTTTGCCCGTCGCTTAGCTGCGTGTCGGGGTCATAGGGGCGGATTGAGTCGATTTCGTCCCCGAAAAAGTCTATTCTAAAAGGCGTGCGCGAGGCGATGGGGTAGATGTCCACAATTCCGCCGCGCATTGCAAACTGCCCGGGGCCCTCGCAGAGCACCTCGTTGTAGTATCCGAAATCGACGAGCCGCCTGCGCAGGCTTTCCATTGAAATATTCGCGCCTTTTTTGAGCTCCATGCGCTCCGCCTGCGCGGGCGTTTCTGAAAGGATGGCGTCCGGGGTCGTTATCACGATTGTGTCCAGCCCCGAAGCCGCGGCGTTGAGAGTGCCGACTCTTTCGCAGTACGCCTCGAAGCTGTCGGGGTCTTCGCGCGGGGGCAGCTTCGGCAAAATTCTGACGTCGCCCGCGCAGCCTTCCATTTTCAAAAACGCCGACATTTTTGCGTAGAGCCTTTCGCACTCGCCGGAGGTTTCGCACAAAATTATTTTTACGCCGGGCTTGTTGGCGCAGATGTTTGAAACCGCCGACGCGAACGCCGCCTGCGCCATATTGGGATAGAAAAATGTCTTTGTGCGTGGGTTTGGCTTCGCGCTGATCATACAAACTTTTCAAGGGCGATTTGCGCCGCTTTTATTTCAGCCTCTTTTTTGGAGGACGCCGTCGCCGAAGCGTAGGGGACATCATCAATCAAAACTTCCATCTCGAATTTCTTGTCGTGGTCGGGACCCGACTGCGAGGCGAGGCGGTATTTAACGCTCATCGACTTTTTCGCCGCGAGCTCCTGCAGCTTGCCTTTCGGGTTTTGCGAGGTCAGCATTTCGTCGACGTTTAAAGTCGCCGCCTCGTACCACGCCAAAACAATCCGCTTTGCCTGTTCGAAGCCCGCGTCGAGGTAAATCGCGCCGACGAGCGACTCGAATGCGTCCTCCTTTGCCGACGCCACATCGCGCAAGTGCGAGAGCTTTTTTGGCAAAATCAAATTTTCCGGAATTTTAAGGCGCTGGGCAAGCTGCGCCAAAAATTTGCCGTGCGTCATGGCTATTCTTGCGCGGGTAAGGTCGCCTTCCTGCTTGTCGTCGAGGTTGTGGTAGACAAAGTCGCTTATGATTGTCTGCAAAATCGCGTCCCCCAAAAATTCGAGCCGCTGGTTCGAGTTTATCCGCGCGCTTGCGGAATTTACGGAGCTCGGGTGGGTCAGGGCGAGCTTTAAAAGCGACTTGTCGTTGAAGATGTAGCCGATGTTTTTTTCGAGTCCGGAGAACTGCTCGATTGCTTTTTGCGACAGAATTTTCCTGCGCTTTTTAAGCCCCTTGCGGACGGCGCGCCTCTTCATCAAGCTCTTTATGTAGCCTCTTAGCGTTATCATTTAAAAATTATTTTTTGAGGGCGAAGCGGTTTATGATTTCCTTTGCTAGCTTGTCGTAGGCAAACGCTCCTTCGTTCCAGCGCGCGTGCTCAAAAATTGTGCGCCCGAAACTCGGGGCTTCTGCAAGCCTTACCGTGCGCGGAATCATGGTTTTAAAGACGTAGTCGCCGAGGTGCGTGCGCACTTCCTTTACGACCTGCTTTGAAAGGTTTGTGCGCGAGTCGAACATGGTCATCAAAACCCCGCCGAGCTGCAAAGAGTTCGAAACGCCCGCGTTTTGCAGCTGCTCTACAACGCCCAGAATTTGCCCGAGCCCTTCCATCGCCAAATATTCGCATTGCAGCGCGATTAAAAGATAGTCGGAGGCGGCGAGCGAGTTCATCGAAAGAAGCCCCAAAGATGGCGGCGCGTCGATAATTATCGCGTCGAATTCCTCCGACTGCTTTACGGGCTCGAGGCATTCCTTGAGCCTCAAAAGATAGTTTTCGCTGCCCGAAAGCTCGACTTCGATTGCGGAGATGTCGACTTCCGAGGGGATAATTGAAAGATTGTCGCGGCCCGTGGGCAGGATTTTGTCGGCGGCGGATCCTTCGCCGCACATCACTTTGTAAAGGCTTGCTCCCTGCTTTTTTTCGACGCCCAAAGCGCTTGTTGCGCTCGCCTGCTGGTCCATATCCACAAGCAGCGTTCTGATTTTGCGGCGCGCGAGGGCGGCGGATAGATTTACGGCGGTCGTCGTTTTGCCGACCCCGCCTTTTTGGTTGGCTATCGAAAATATTTTTGCGGGCATAGTCTGAAAATTTTTCTTTATCGGACAAGTTAATATTGAATTTTTGATTTTGTAAAATCTTTTATTGGAAAAATGAAATTTTGCGCGGGGGCGGGGGCTTTTTTATATAACTTGACTTTTATCGGAAATAAGGCAGATTTTTTTACTTAGCATTTACGAAAAAGAACATCATTTAAAATCCGGCAAAACAATGGCAAAAGTAGATTTGGAACTTGTAAAAATGGTGCTGCAGCGCGCCGAAATAGGGGCGAGCGACATCGCAAAAATCATTGAGGACATCAACCTCGAAACAAAGCTTGCCGAGGAGGCGAAGGGCGAAAAAGAGCCCGCAGTCAAAAAGCAGTTTGTCTTTATTTTGAGCGACCCCCAGGGCAAATTCAAGGGCGACACCGACTACACCGGCTGGGTCGTGCAAATCCCCGAGGACGACAACCCCGCAACCGCGCTCGAAAAGCTGCATCTTGCCGCCTACGACTTCAACCGTTCCGTAAAGGGCAGGCGCTACCCCGTGCGCACAGTGGCGGAGGCCTGCGAATTCGGATCGGCAAAAATCTTCAAGGAGCAGAAAATTTGGGTGAAGAGCAAAGAGCCCGTTTTGGTCGTGCGCACAAACAACAAAATCCCCACTGAATAAGCGTTTTTAAAAGATATGCAGATGCGCATAACAAAATACGGCGAGCCGGTTTTAAAGCAGAAGGCGGAGAAAGTCGAGGTTTTCGATTCCGGGCTTGAAAAGCTTGCAAACGACATGTTCGAGTCGATGTGCGAGGCAAACGGCATCGGGCTTGCCGCGCCGCAAGTGGGCGTCTCAAAAAGGATGTTTGTCATCGACATGCGCCGCAGGTACGACGCCGACACGCCATGCAACTTCACGCTCGACGGAAAATCAATTCCGCTGGAGCTTGCAATGCCGCTTGTTGCCGTAAACCCCGAGGTGGAAAACGCGGGCGAATACGTCGAGACCGCCGAGGAGGGCTGCCTTTCGTTTCCCGCAATTTACGGCGAAGTCGAGCGCTTTTACAAGGTCAGGCTAGTTTATTCTGACTTGAAGGGCGCGCGCCATGAAATTGTCTGCGACGGGCTTTTTGCGCGCTGCATTCAGCACGAAAACGACCATTTAGACGGCATTACGTTTGTCGACAGGCTCCAAACAAAAGAGCTTTTAAAAATTTCGGCAAAGCTCAAAAAGCTAAAAAGAGCCTCGCGCGATTTTCTAAAAGGCAAAAACAAATGACACCCGACGCCCCCAAAATGCCGCAAATGCGCGTGTACGCGCACCCAGAAGGCGCGGAGCCGACGAGGGCGGACAAGGCTCTTTCCGCGTTTTTGGCAGCGGAAATTTCCCGCTCGCGCCTCGAGGAAAGCTTTAAAAACGGCGGCGTAAAAATAAACGGCGAGCCGATTTTAAAAAAGCGCATTTTGGAGGCGGGCGACATTGTTGCAGTTGCAATGCCCGACCTTCCGCCATCGGAGGTAAAGCCTGTAAACATCCCCGTTGAAATTTTGCATGAAGATGCCGACATTGTTGTGGTAAACAAGCCCGCGGGAATGACAGTGCACCCGGGCAGCGGAACGGGCGAGGATACATTGTGCCATGCGATGATGCACCACTGCGGCGGCAAGCTAAGCCTTGCGGGCGGGGCGATGCGCCCGGGGATTGTCCACCGCCTCGACAAGGAAACTTCGGGGGTAATGATTATGGCAAAGACCGACGAGGCTTACTACAATCTCGTCAAAATGTTTTCGGAGCGTGACATGCAAAAAACGTACGTTGCGCTCGTCTGCGGCGTGCCCTCCGTGCGCACGGGCTCAATACAAAAAGCTATCGCGCGGCATCCGCAATTCCGCACGAAAATGTGCGCTTGCGACGACGCCTCGGGGCCCGACGCCCTCACCGACTGG
>JAFXRX010000135.1 GCA_017526045.1 Opitutales bacterium | reverse complement strand
GGAGGGCTTTGAAATGCGCTTTGTCCAGGAGAATTCTGTGATGTGAACGAGGCCTTCTACGCCTTCTTCGAGCTCGATGAACGCGCCGTAGTTTACCAAGTTTACAACCTTGCCCTTGACGTGCGCGCCGACGGGGTACTTGCGCTCGATGCCGTCCCACGGGTTTTGCATAGTCTGCTTCAAGCCCAAAGATACGCGCTCGCGCTCGGTGTCGACTTCAATTATCATGACGTCGATTTCTTCGCCTACTTTAAGCATTTCAGAGGGGTGAGAAATTCTGCCCCAACTCATGTCGGTGATGTGCAGCAAGCCGTCGAGGCCGTCGAGATCGACGAATGCGCCGTAGTCGGTAATGTTCTTTACAACGCCCTTGCGCACGTCGCCCGCCTTGATGTTGGCGAGGAGGTTGCGGCGCTTTTCGGCGCGCTGCTCTTCGATGAGCTCGCGGCGGCTTACGACGATGTTTTTGCGCTCCAAATTGATTTTTACGACCTTGAAGTCGTAAGTCTGCCCGACGTACTGGTCGAGGTTTTTAGGCGGCTGGATGTCGATTTGCGAGGCGGGGAGGAAGGAGTCGACGCCGATGGAGACGATGAGCCCGCCCTTTACCTTGCTCTTTACGCGGCCCGCCAAAACTGCGCCTTCCGTGCAGGTTGCGAGGATATTTTCCCAGTTTTTCTTCTGCTGGGCCTTGTCGTACGAAATTACGGGGTTGCCTTCCCTGTCTTCGAGCTTTTCCAAAAGCACTTCGATTTCTTCGCCGATTTGCAGGTCGTTTATGTCCGCAAATTCGCTTACGGGCACTACGCCTTCGCTCTTGCCGCCGATGTCAACTACAACTTCGTTCTGGCGGATTTCGATGATTTTGCCCTTGATTATAGAGCCTTGTTTGAGGTCTGCAAAGCTGCTGTTTGCAAGCAGTTCTTCCATTATGTTAGCCATTTGTATTCCTTAAAAACGCCCTTTTGGCAACGTGCCACAAAGGCGGGTTGAGGTTTGTGTTGGTTTGAATGTCTGCGGCAACCGCGCCGCGGCATTTTTATCTTCGCGTAATTGCGTTTAAAGATAAAGGATTTGAATTTGGCACAGCCGCCCCGCCCTTGCAAACAAAAAATTCAAATTTTTTCAAAAAAGCAAAATTTCCCAAAAAGCGCCGCAAAGCGCCAAGCTCTATATAATAGAGGCGATACACCAAGCAGCAGCTAAAAAACCCAAGCTCCATATAACGAGTCCCTCCCCCCCCCAAAAAAAACTCGGTTTAAAAATTTTTTGTTTTTCCCTAAAAACGCTTGACAAGTAAATTTTTAGGGTTAAATTTTTCACCATAAAAAATTTATTTTAACTGCAACTTTAATATATAGAAACCATGAAACGCTATCTATTCATTCTATCAGCACTTGCGTGCGGCTATGCGTACGCGGCGTACGACTACCAATTAAACACCTCAAACCCCATAGATTACAACTGGAACAATATCGTATGGACGTCGGAAACGGAAACGACGCAAAATCGCGACCGCTATTACTTCGACATTAACAATACCGAAAGCTCCGCAATCAGAATTCAGAACGGCGAGACCATAGAGTTGGACAGCGTCGGTATGTATGTCCGCCAGTACACACAGCTCTTAATCGGCGGCGACGACGACACAAAAACTTCGACGCTCCACATTACCGACACGGGCAAAGACACTTTCATAGAGCAGTGCAACCGCTCCCAAATAGTCGTAAATAAAAACGGCGTTCTTCAGATGGACGGAAACAAAGGCATACGCTTTTGGACGCCGCAGTCCACCGCCTCCGACCCCGACAAAGTCCACATCTTGGTTGACGGCGGCACGGTTATTGCCGCTGGCTTCAGCTCGAACGGCGGCGGCTCCGAACAGGGCAAAGTTTTATTTAGAAACGGCGCGACCCTGCAAAGAAATATCGAGGCTAATCCCTTGAATTTCCAGAACAACATAAGCTTTGTCTTCGACAATTCCACATACAACGTTTGGAATAAAGACGCCTCGCAAAACAACGGCTTCGGCAACCACGTTATTAACACTGGCGCGAACAACCAAAATATGCATATCGACGTTGTTTTCGACAACGGCTCAGTTATAAACGGCTTGGGTGTTGTAGATTCGGGCAAGACCTCGGTTGAATACTACAACTTTGTCGACCCCATTCCCACTTCCGGACTTAGCGGCGCTGACTTGACCCTCCAAATCAGCACTATGACAGCCGCCGACAGCTACTTTAACTTCAGCCTTTTGAACGGCTCTAAGCTTTCCGCAAAAGGCGTAAGGCTTGGCAACGAAAATGGCGCCTCCGCTGTGGGCACTTATACTTTTAAAATGCAGGGCGACAGCGCCGAAAGAACCGCAATCCTCGCAAACAGCGGCGGCACTACTGTAGATATTTCAAACTACGACGGCGCCGACAGCGCCTACAAAATGAACTTCTTGATGAAGGGCAACGCCTTATATAATTCAAGGGGCAACTTCGTAGTCGGCAACGCCTACGGCAGCAACACAAGGTTTTCATTTAGATCGGGCGATTTAAACATCGCCATAACAGGCAGCAACAACACATTCAACGCGTCTCGCTTGTACATGCTTAACAATGCACATAGCAACGACATTAAATCCCGCGCGAATGCAAGCTTCATCTTCGGCGTTGCCGACGGCTCATCAGAGCCTGTTGCCACAAACTCCGCAATGAATATTGGCGGCATTAACGTTTATACAGGCTACGATACAAAAGCAACTGTGCGCATCGGCGGCTCCACAAACACATTTACAACCACTGGCGGCTTTGAATTTTACGGCTATCAGTATGAGGGCAGCGGCTCGGCAAAGGGAACTTTGGAGTTCACAAACGGCATATCGTTCACTACAAACCAAGGCCTCCGTATGGACAATTACGTTTCGGGCACGAACGAATTTATCGTATCTAACGGAGCAAGCGCCACTATAGGCGGCGTAAAATTCAACGCCTACGACAACAG
>JAFXRX010000134.1 GCA_017526045.1 Opitutales bacterium | reverse complement strand
AGCTCCACCGACCTGTGCGCAGTATTGAAAGTTTTTGCGTATTTTTTCTGCACCCAAAACATCGCAAACGCGCCCGCCACAAGCGCGAAAACGACGGCGTAAACCGAGAACAAATAAGTTTCAATCGCCCTGTGCAAAAATAGCCCCGCAACCGCCGCGGGGACGAATGCGGCAATCAAATTTCTGAGCTTCAAAAGCCCGCGCCTGTCCCTGCCCAAAAGCCCCGCAAGCATGCTTGCAACGTCCTTCCAATACACAAACACAACCGCGATTATCGCCGCGATTTGGATTATGATTGTGTACGCGCTTGCGGCGTCTTTAACGGTGTAAAAGCCCCCGTTTGCGCGGATGAAATCGCCGTTGGAATCGACCGCGGGAGCGTCGGAATTTAAATCCAGCAATTCGTTTGCGACAATCAGGTGCCCCGTCGACGAAATGGGCAGAAACTCCGTAAAGCCCTCCACAATGCCCAAGATTGCGCCGTCTGCGGGCGTCATCGTCCGCGACTGGGCAATGCCGTCTTCAATCTCGGGCAAGACCGCGACATCGCTGTCCGAAGCCTGGGCGTGCAGCGCAAGCGGGGCAGCAAAAAAAAGAAATGCGGTTAATAGCTTCATGGCGTCCTAAAAATTTTTGCGGGAGGCGAGCGCGCTTTTTATCGTGCCCGTATCGGCAAAGCCAAGCTGGCTGCCGCTCGGCAGCCCGAAGCCTATGCGCGAAACTTTTATGCCGCGGGGGGCTGCGATTTTCTGCGCGATATAGTGGCAGGTCGCCTCGCCTTCGATGTCGTTTGAAAGCGCGAGCACGATTTCGGAAATCTCGCCGGCGTCGGCGCGCTTTTCAAGAGAGCCAAAATTCAAATCGGAGGGCTTTATGTCTTTTATGGGCGATATTTTTCCGCCCAGAACGTGGTACGAGCCGCGCCATGCGCCCGACTTTTCAATCGCCGCCATGTCGCTTGCGCTCTCGACAAGGCACACGCTCGAAAGGTTTCGGGAGGAGTCCGAGCAGATTTCGCACAGCCCGGAGTTTTCGGAAATTCCGCAGCACTTCGGGCAAGGCGTCAGCGTGTCGAGGGCAAGCCGCAGGCTTTCAATGAGAGCCTGGGCCTGCGCCCTGTCGGCAAAGGCGAGGTGCAGGGCGATGCGCTCCGCGCTCTTGCGCCCCATTCCCGGCAGCCGCGCGAAATTCGCGCACAAGCTCTCAAAGGCCCTGCTCATATTTTAGAACAGCCCGGGCATCGAAAATCCGCCCGTAATCTTCGACATTTCCGCTTCGCTTTCGCTCTTTGCCTTTGCGCACGCCTCGTTTATGGCCTGCAAAATCGAGCTTTCGACGACGTCGGCGCCCTCCTTCAAAAATTCTGGGTCGAGCTTCAGGCTCTTGACCGCGCCATGGCCGTCCACTACGACTTTAACCGCGCCGCCGCCCGCCGAAACTTCGATTTCTTTTGCGGACAATTCCGCCTGCGCGGCTTCCATTGCCTTTTGCATTTTCTGCGCCTGTTTTAATAATTTACCAACTCCGGGCATAATTTTATTCCATTCTGTTTTGATATTGATGTTGAAAAAATTTCACTTGCCGCGCCGCACCGAAAGCAGGGTGAAGTCGTCGTCGGTCGGGCGCGACTTGCACGCGAACCCCGCGATTGCGCGCGTTATTGTTTCGTTGAGCTGCTCGGCGGATTTCGCGGCGGATTTTTCAAAGATGCCTTTGAGCCTGCGCGCCGAAAATTCCTCGCCCTCGGGGTTTACAGCCTCGTTGACGCCGTCGGTGTAAAACATCATGGCGTCCCCCTCGCAAAAATCGAGCTCCACGTCGGAAATTGCGGCGTCGAATTTGTCCGCGCCCACCATGCCGATTGCAATTCCCCTTGAATTTACGAAGTCCGCCGCGCCCGTTTTCGCGCTGTAAAAGAGGGGCTTTTCGTGCCCCGCGCGCGCGATTACGGCCTTGTTTTTTGCGCTGTCGAAAATCGCGTAAACCATTGTAACAAACATGTCCGAGCGCATTGCGACGACCATTTCGCGGTTCAAAGCCTTCAAAGTTTCGGCTGGCGTCGAAAACTGGCGCACCAAAAATCTAAAAGCCGTCTGGCATATCGCCATGATGATTGCCGCCGACACCCCCTTGCCCGAAACGTCGCCCACAACCGCGCCAATCCTGCCGCCGCCGAGGTCGAAAGTGTCGTAGAAGTCGCCGCCGACCTGCTGCTGCGGGATATACTCCGCCGCCGCGTCGAAGCCGTAGGCTGAAAAGAGGCTCGAGGGCAGAATGTAGCTTTGCACGCTCTTTGCAAGCGACAAATCGTGGTCAATCTGCCGCTTTTCGACAAGCTGGTTGAAGGCGTTTATGCTGTAGATTGAAAGCGCGGACTGGTCGGCAATCGAGCAGGC
This sequence comes from Opitutales bacterium, assembly GCA_017526045.1. Lineage (GTDB taxonomy): Bacteria > Verrucomicrobiota > Verrucomicrobiia > Opitutales > Intestinicryptomonadaceae > Intestinicryptomonas. The sequence goes on along the minus strand of JAFXRX010000134.1, from coordinate 27,878 downwards.
AATCGAAAAATCCAAGTCCGAGAAAAATCCGCCGCCGATTGGGTTTGCGAGAGCCAAGACGCCGTAAAATTCGCCGCGGAAAACCATCGGGATTGCCATAATCGAAGTTATGCGCAAAGCCGCGTCCTTGTGGACGACGACCCTCGCGCTCCTTTCGGCGCGCTTTATGAAAACAGGCTCGCCCGTCTCCGCAGCCTGGCCTATTATGCCCTCGTAGGGCTCAAGCTCCTCGCCCTTCAAAATTTTGTCGATTAGCGCGGCGCGGCTTTCCGCGGATTTCAGCAAAAGCGGATTGATTTCGCGCTGCGGCGGGAAAAGCCCCTCGCTCTCGGCGGCGACGAGCATATTGCGCGAATTTTTTTCGTAAATGCACGCGCTTGTCGCGCCGCAGGCGAGCGTAACGGAGCGCAAAATCCGCAAAAAGACTTTTTTCTTGTCCGCGCCCGATGCGACTTCGGAGACGATTTTGTGCATGAAGTCCAAAACGATGTCGTTTTCCTCGCCCATCGCCTCCAATTCGCGGTGCAGGTCGCGGACTTGCAGGTCTTTGCGCCACAAAAGCCACGCGAACAAAATCGCCACAAAAAGCAGAATGCAGTACGCGCCAATCATTGCCTCTTTTGCCTTTCAAGCTCTTTTTGTATGAAGCTTACAACTTCCTCGAACTCCTTTGCGTTGGCGGGGTTCGCGGCGATGAGGCTTTTGTGCGCCTCGAGAATTTCCGCGGGCGCCGCGCTTTCGGAGCCGAGAAATTCGCGCGGGAAAAACTCTTCGGGCGCGTCCTGGATTTTCACGAGGCTGTCCAGCCCCAAGTTTTCGATAAGCTCCAAGTTGCGCCCTTCAAGCGAGCACAAAATAACGGAATCGGGGCAGCCCTGGTTTATGAGCTTGAGCGCAAGGCTTGCAATCATGCCCATGAACGTGCTGTCCATGCCCTTGCACTGCGCGAAATTCAAAAAGAATTTTTTGCAGCCCCGCCCGAGAGCCAATTCAAAAAATTTGCCAACGAGCTTGCAGTTCAAATAATTTGCGCGCCCGGCAATGTCCAGATAGGCGTTGCCGTCTTTTATGCGCACAAAATATTTTACAGCTTCGGACATTTTACTTTTCCAAAATCTTTTTCAAGACGTAGGGCAAAATGCCGCCGCGCCTGTAGTATTCAGCCTCGACGGGAGTGTCTATTCTAAGCAGCAATTCCGCATTGTCCACAGCGCCGCTTTTGCGCCCGATTTTAAGCGTTGCCTTCATCGCGGGGGCTATGCCGCCTTCAAGCCCGAGAATCGAGAAGGTTTCCGTGCCGTCGAGCTTTAGGCTTTCCGCGTCCTGGCCGTTTGCAAACTCAAAGGGCAGAATGCCCATGCCAATCAAATTGCTGCGGTGTATTCTTTCAAACGATTTTGCAACGACTGCGCGCACGCCCAAAAGCGAAGTGCCCTTCGCAGCCCAGTCGCGCGAAGAGCCCATGCCGTAGTCGCGCCCGCCAAAGACAATCAACCCGCGGTTTTGCGCTGCGTATTTTTGGCACGCGTCGAAAATATAGACGTTCTCTCCCTCGCCGTCGAGCTTCGTGTAGCCGCCCTCGACGCCGCCTGCAATCAGGTTTTTGATGCGCACGTTCGCGAAAGTCCCGCGCGCCATGACCCTGTCGTTGCCGCGGCGCGAGCCGAACGAGTTGAAGTCCTTAACTTCGACGCCGTGCTCGCGCAAATATTTGCCGGCGGGGCTTTCGGGCAAAATCGAGCCCGCGGGGGAAATGTGGTCGGTAGTTACGGAGTCGCCGAAAATTGCGAGCGCGCGCAAATCCGAAAGGCTCGGCAGCGTTGTCTGCCTCATCGTGAAATTGTCGAAAAACGGCGGATTTTGAATGTAGGTGCTCTTTTCGTTCCACTTGTAAAGGGCGCCCTTCGGGCTTTCAACAGCCTGCCAGAGCGCGGGGCCCGACATGTCGGAATAGCGTTTTTTAAACATTTCCTTTTTGATGCAGGAGGCCATGCAGTCGGCGACTTCCTTCGAAGAGGGCATAACGTCCTTCAAATATACCGCCTTGCCGTCTTTTGAAACGCCCAGCGGCTCGCTTTGCATGTCGATGTCGACCCTGCCCGCGAGCGCGAACGCCACGACGAGCTGCGGGCTCATCAAATAATTCGCCTTGATTTGCCCGTGCACGCGAGCCTCGAAGTTGCGGTTGCCGCTCAATACGCTTGCGCAAACGAGGTCGTTTTCCTTTACAGCCTTTGAAATGCTTTCCTCGAGCGGGCCCGAATTGCCGATGCAAGTAGCGCAGCCATAGCCCGCCAAATTAAAGCCGATTTCATCCAAATACTTTTGAAGCCCCGCGTTTTCGAGATAGTCCAAAACCACTCTCGAGCCCGGCGCAAACGAAGTTTTGACATATGCGGGCGGCTTCAAGCCGAATTCGCACGCCTTCTTTGCAAGAAGAGCCGCCGCGATTATGACCGACGGGTTCGAAGTGTTCGTGCAGCTTGTTATGGCGGCAATCAAAACGCTGCCGTTTTGGATTTCGCCCCTGTTTGTGGCGACCTTCTGCGCGGACGCCTTGCCGAACTGCGCAAGCAGATATTCGACGCTCTTTTTGAGGTCGGGAAGCTCTATTCTATCCTGCGGGCGCTTGTGCCCCGCAACGCAGGGGCGGATTTTCGAAAGGTCGAGCTCCACAACTTTTGTGTAGTCGCACTCGCCCTCGGCGGGGATGCCGAAGATGCCCTGCTCTTCAAAGTAGTCGCGTATTAAGGCAATCTGCCCTTCGCTTCTGCCCGAGAGGCGCATGTAATCCAAAGTCTTTTCGTCGACGGGGAAATAGCCCATTGTCGCGCCGTATTCGGGCGCCATGTTCGCGATTGTCGCCCTGTCCGCAAGCGAAAGCTCCCGCGCGCCTTCGCCGAAAAATTCGACGAACTTGCCGACCACTTTTTCGTTTCTTAAAATCTGCGTTACAGTAAGGGCGATGTCGGTCGCGCTTACGCCGTCGGGCAGCTTGCCGAAAACGCGCACGCCGATAACTTCGGGGACTTTGAAAGACACGGGCTGGCCGAGCATTCCCGCCTCCGCTTCGATGCCGCCGACGCCCCAGCCGACGACGCCAAGGCCGTTAATCATGGTGGTGTGCGAGTCGGTGCCCACGAGCGTGTCGGGGTAGAAGAGGGTTTTGCCGCCCAAGTCCGCCTCGAAAACAAGGCGCGCCAAATACTCCAAATTTACCTGGTGGATAATGCCCGTTGAAGGCGGCACGACGGAGAAAGTTTTAAACGCCTGCTGCCCCCACTTCAAAAATTCATATCGCTCGGAGTTGCGCTTGAATTCGAGCTCCAAATTGGTTTTGTAGGAGTCGGGGCTGCCCGCGCTGTCCATCTGCACGGAGTGGTCGACAACCAAATCGACGGGCACGAGGGGCTCGACGACAGAAGGGTCTTTGCCCTGGCGCGCGGCGGCGTCGCGCATTGCGGCAAGGTCGACCAAAAGCGGCACGCCCGTAAAGTCCTGCAAAACGATGCGCGAGACGACAAACGGAACTTCATAGTCCCCGGGGTTTTTCGCGTTCCAGTTTGCAAGGCGTTTTACGTCCGCCTCGTTTGCCAATACGCCGTCGCAATTTCTCAGCACGCTCTCAAGAACGATTTTTATGCTGCGCGGCAGCCTTTTTAAATCTCCAATCCCCTGATTTTCAAGCTCTTTCAAGCTATAAAAAAATCCTTTTTTGCCCGACGAAGGCGAGTTAAATTCCTTCAAACAACCAAGTGCGTTCTTCATAAATATATTTTCCCTATTTTATTTGGCAAAGTATTGCCCAAAATCCGCAAAAAATCAAACAATATTTGAGATTTTTTTATCTTTTGAAAACCTCCGCGCGCGCAAAAAAACCAAACGCGCAAAGCTCAAAAAAGCGTCCGCAAAAAATAAAAAAAATGCCCGCAAAAAAACCGCTCGAAACTGCGGAGCTTGCGAAAAATTTTTCCAAACAAAAAAACGATTGGAGGCTGCGGAATTTATAAATGCTTCCGCTTGTCCGCAAAAAAAGCCCCCCGATTTCGGGAGGCTTTTAAAATTAAATTTTTGCGAAATTAAGCTTCGGGGGAAATTTCCTTGCCTTCGCCGACTGTGTCGTCAGAAGCGGTTTCCGCAGCGGATGTCGCTTCAGCTGCCGTGGGAATTTCAACGCTGTCTGCGTCGGGCTGCGAAACCGCAACGGAGTTCGCGCTTACCGCCACGTTTGAGCCGCCGACCTTGCCGGATACGCCGCTGTCGGAAACTTTTACTGCAACGGGAGTTTCAGTAGTGTTGCCGCGCGCGTCTGTTGCAACCAAGTTGCCGACTACATCGCCTGTTTCGCCAACTTCAGGATTAAAAGCGTATTTGTAGCTCGGGGAGAGAATTTCAACATTTACCTTGCCGGCGGGGGAAATCGTAGTTTCCAAGGAAACCTGTGCGCCGCTTGCCGCGCTCAAATCGGCAGTCGACATGGAAGCCGCAAAAGCCTTCAAAACGTCCTGGGTGGAAGCTTTTTCAACAACGCCCAATGCGCAGGCGACCAAAGTGTTTACCAAGTCGGAAGAGCTGAAAGTCTTGGGCAGAGCCGGAGTTTTTACGGAAATTTTTTCCGAACCGTCGTCCGCAACCGTGCTGCTGACTTCGATTACGCCGTACTTTGTTTTAACCTTGGAAGATTTCGTGTTGGACTTTGCAGCAGGAGCCGCGGGAGCTGCCGCTTCCGCCACGGGAGCAGCTTCAACTGCGGGAGCTGCGGGGGCTTCGGGAGCTGCCGCGGGAGCCGCAGGGGCTTGTTGTTCTTGGGCATAGCAGACGAAAGCCGCCGAGATAGCCGCAAGAGATACCAAAGTAGTTTTTAAGTTTTTCATTTTATTCCTTTCAAAAATATTTCGCCTTTAAGACTAATTTTGATAAAACCTTACCTATTAAAATTTAAAATTTCAAGCTTTTTTTTAAAATTTTTTCAGCCCTCGGCTTTTGCAAAATCTATCTGCCTTTTGAACAAATCCACAGATTCGACGCAAACCCGTATTTTATCGCCGACTTTCAGGGTCTTGCCCGTCCTTCTGCCGCGCAAGACGTCGCCCTCGGCGTTGAGGCGGTAGATGTCGTCATGCAGCGTGTGCGTGTGCACAAAGCCGTACGCCATCGACTCGACAAGCTCGACAAAAAATCCGTGCGAGGTCATGGCTGTTATGAAGGCCTCGAAGCTCTCCTTGGTGCCCGCTTTGCGCTCGAAAAATTCCAAAAGCTTAACCTTGCGCGACTCCCTTTCGGCGTCGGTTGAATTTTGCTCGGTTTTTGATATGTGGTTTGCGACAGAATCAAGAATAGCCTGCGAGGGCGCGGACGCCCTGCCCTTCGGGGCGGTGGGCTGCCTGGTCTTTTGCATGTAAAAGTTGAGCGCGCGGTGGACTGTGAAGTCGGCATAGCGGCGTATTGGGGAAGTGAAGTGCGCGTAGTAGTGCTTCATGAGCCCGAAGTGGCCGTCTGCGGAGGCGCGGTACAAGGCGCGCTTGAGGCTTTTTAAGAATTGGGTTTTCAAAACGTAGCTTTGCGGGTGGGCTGAAATCGCCGCGAGAGTTTTTACGATTTCCCTGCGGCGGGTCAAATCCCCGCAATAGATGCCGAAGGCTTCGAGATAGTCGCGCAAGTCGGCGAGCTTTTCCTCGTCGGGCTCGTCGTGGACGCGCGAAATAAACGGGATGCGGTATTCGAAAAGCTCCCGCGCGACCGCCTCGTTTGCCGCGAGCATAAACTCCTCGACAAGCTGGTGGCTTTCGTCGTTTTCCTTGCGGACGATTTTTTGCGCGTAGCCTTCCTTGTCGCAGAAAATCCGGACTTCGGGCATTTCCAAATCGAAGCTGCCCTTGCGCATTCTCTTTTTGCGCAGGGCGGAAGCGAGGCTCCACATTTGGCGGATTGTGGTGCGCAATTTTTGCAAAAATGCGCTGTCGAACTCGTCGAGAGCCTTGCCCGTCGAGCCCGTCGCGTACTCGGCGGGCGGGCGGACGGCCTTTATGATGTTGAGGTCGTTTTCCTTTAAAAACGCGTAAGCCTGCTCGTATGTAAGGCGTTTTGAGCTGCGTATGACGGAGTTTGCAAAGCTTACTTTTTTGCAGTCGCCCGAGGCGTCGAAGCGCAGGAACACGCTTTTTACAAGCCTGTCCTTGCCCTCGACCAAACTGCACAAGCCGTTTGAAAGCTCGAAGGGCAGCATCGGCAGAACGGTGCCGACAAGATAGGTCGAATTGCCCCTGTTTAGAGCCTCCTTGTCGAGGGCGGTCTTGGGCTTCACGTAATAAGAGACGTCCGCAATGTGCACTCCGACTTCCAAAATGCCGTCGGGCAGCCGCTTGAAAGAAAGCGCGTCGTCAAAATCCTTGGCGTCGCTTGGGTCGATTGTGACGACAAATTCATCGCGCAAGTCGAGCCTGCCATCCAAGTCGCGCGGCCCGACTTCTTCGGGCAGATTTTTTACCTCCGCCAAAACTTCGTCCGGGAACTGAGTCTCGAGCGCGTACTTTATCAAAATCGCCTTGTACTCCGACATCGGGGTGTGGCTTCTGCCCAAATTTTCGACGATGTCGCCCGAGGGGTTGATGTGCTTTTGCGTCCAGTCGTGCAAATTCACAACGACCTTGTCGCCCTCTTCGGGGACGGGCTTTGCGCCGCTTTTTTTGGGGTCGGCTACTATTACGTCGTAAAAGAATTTTGGGTCGTCGGCGACAACTCTCCAGAAGTTCATAGAGCGCGCGAGTGTGCCGACGATTTTTGTGCGCTTGCGCTCGATTATGCGTATGACGCGCGCGTATTTTGCGGATGTGGGCATTTCCTTTTCGCGGCGGCGGCGTCCTCGGCGCGCGCCGAAACGCTCGTCGAGTATGCGCGCCAAGACCTTGTCGCCGTGCAGCGCCACTCCCGTATCCTCGCGGCGCACGGAAATTGCCTCGCCGTTTTCAAGGCGGATTGAAGCCGCGCCGCTTTGCCTGAATTCAATCGTCCCCGCCACGAGCCCCAAGTCTTTTGTCGCGCAATACCTGTCGCCCTTGACGTGCGCGAGGGTGCCGTCTTTCACCATCTTCTCGATGACGTCCCTGAAAATCGGGAAATCCTTGCGCGGCAGCTTCAGCGCGGCGGCAATCCCCGCCAAATTCGAGGGCGCGTAGTTTTTGCTTTTTAAAAGGGAGAGGATGTTGAGGGCGAGCAGTTCTCTATTCATATTCGCGTGCCAATTTCAATCGGGATTAAAAGAAGAAGCGAGACGATAAAAAGGGCTATGCAAAGTTTCGCGGCGGCAAGCTCCGTAATTTTTTTGGAAAAAAAGCAAAGGCAAAGCATCATCAAAAACAAAGCCGAGCCCGCGCAAAACTTCAACGCAAACCGCGGCGGAAGCTCCGTTTGCGACGCCGCAAAAATTCCAGCCAAAAGAGACGCCGCCATCAGCGCGGCGGCAAAAAAGAGCGCGCCCCTGCCAAGCCGCGCGGACATTGCAAGCGGCGGGTTTTCCCTCGCAAATCCGCTGTTGGACTTGTTTTTAATCAGCCTGCGCGAGAGTATATAAACCCCGCCAAGCGCGGCAGAAAACGCCAAGGCCGCAAAGCTTGCGACAGCCAAAAGCGCATGCAAAACCCCGACGAAATCCGAAGCCCCTCCCGCGGAAATTTCCTGCATGAATTTCGGGCATAAAACCGGCAGCCCCGCCAAAGCCGAATTGCAAAAAAGCACCAAAATCTCCCCGATTTTCATTTTAAGCGCAAACGAGGCAAAAATGTGCAAAGCCATAATCGCCCACGAGATAGACTCGGCAAGCTCAAACGGGTTTGAAAACGGAGCGCGCGAATAGCCAATAATTATTGCGGCGAGGGCGCACGTATGCGCAAAAAAGCCCGCGAGCGCGAAAATTTTCAAAGCCACCCCGCGCCTTTCGCGCGTCAAAGCCGCGCAGACGCCCGCCGACAAATAGCCCAAAGCCGCAATGCCGAATAAAATTCTAAGCCACAATTCCATATTGAGAACATGCCTCTTTTATTATTTCAAAAAACATATTAACCTGCAAAGGCGAATCGTTCAAGCAGTTTATGTATGTAAAATTTTCGCCGCCGCCAGCCAAAAACGCGCGGCGCAAATCTCTGCCGATTTCGACGAGAGTTTCGGTGCAGTCGCAAAAAAATCCCGGGCAGACGACTGCCAGATTTTTTGCGCCCCCGCGCGCAAGCCGCAGCGCAGCCTGCTCCGCGGAGGGTCCGAGCCACTCGCCGAACTTCATTGCCGACTGGTAAGCCATCTCCGCGCGGATGCCGCCAAAATGCCCGCGGATTAATTCGAACGATTTTTCGCATTCTTTTTGGTAGTCGAATTTTTTTAACTGCGGCTTGGGCGCGCTGTGGAACAAAACCAAAAGCGCGTCGAATTTACCGCCGTTTTGCGATACGGAATTTGCGATTGCCCTCGCGTAAAAACCGCTGTGCCCGTAGCCTTTAACGATTTCATAATCCGCCCCCGCAAAATTTTTTTCGATTTCGCGCAAGGCGGGGAAAACCGTCGAGCTTGCGATTTGCGGATAGCAGATTAAAAACAAAATTTTCCCCCGCAAAAGATTTTTTCTTTCGAGCTCGCCTCGCAAATTTTTAAGGTTTTTTTTGCCGTACACGCCCGCCTGGAAAACTTGCGCGCCCGTTTTTTCCGAAAGCTTTTGCGCGAGGCTTTCCGCGTAAAAAACCGAAGCCTGCTTAAGCTCCCCGCCGCGGTTTATTGCGCAGGATTTCAGCGCGGCGCAAAACCGCCCCGCCCTGAGCCTCGAAACAAGCGGCACAAAAATTTTCCGCGCAAAAAAATTCCCGCCCATAACTTCCCTGTCCGCCAAAAATTCGCGCAGGAAATCCGCGCACTCCGCGCGCCCTATTTTTTCGACGCCGCCCAAGTGCACCAAAACTATAGCGGGAAAATTCATTGCCTGATTTTATCGGCAAGCACGAGGCCGTTTTCAATGCAGGAGCTTACACCGACGCCCCCGCGGTACGCCCCGAGGAGCTTGACTGTCGGGAAATCCTTTTCGATTTCGCCAATCTCCTCGAGAATGTCGCCATAGCCGACGTTGTACTGCGCGATTGCGTTTTTCCAGCGGAAAATGCGCTTGAACATCGGGCTGCCCTTAAGCCCCACAAGCCCCTTCAAGTCTTCGAGCGCGAGCTCCTCAAGCTCGGCGTCGGACTTTTCGAAAAGCTCGGGATAGCGCATGCCGCCGATGTAGCATGTAATCGTCGCGCAGTCGGCTGGCGCCCTGCCCTCGAACACGCTCGAAACAAACAAAGCCCCCAAAATTCTGTACTTCTTTTCGACCTCGGGAACAAGGGCGCCGAAGCCGTCGAGAGGGTGCGAAATGTCGGACTTTTTAAAGCCCATGGTAAGCGAGACAACGGGCGCGTATTCGATTTTGTCCAAAATTCCAAGACGCGCGGAAAGCGTGCCCGCAAGCGGCAGATTTTTGATTTCGGGGGCGGGAAGAGCCAAAATAATTTCGTCGAAAATATCGCAGCCGTCGCCGCTTTCGTTAGTCCAGCACGCCTGCCAAGAGCCCATGTCGTAGTCGACGCTCACGAGCTTCGCGTTCAAAATTATTTCGTTTTTCAGCCCCTCCTTGATTTTGTCGACGAGCTCGACAAGTCCGTTTTTAAACGAAATCATGACGGGCTTGAAGAAGTTGCCAGCCGCCTTTTTCTCCTTGCGCGCGGCGGACGCGCCCTTGATTATCGAGCCGTACTTCTGCTCCAAATTCCAAAACGGCGGGAAGGCGTATTTCATCGAAAGCTTTTCGGGGTCTCCGCCGTAAATGCCCGCCATAAAGGGGTTCATGCCGTAGTCGAGAGCCTCTTTGCCCAGCCTGTCGATTGTAAACTGCGCCACGCTCGGGTCGGAGTCGGGGTCGTGCTTGGGCACGCGCATTTCCTTTAAAAGCCTGAATTTGCCCGCGAAGGAAAAAAGCGGGCTGAAAATCATTTTAAGCGGGCTCATCGGCACTTCGCAGATTTTGCCGTTTTTTACGAAAAACCGCTTTTTGGAAACCGCGCTTGAATTTGCAATTCTGCCATTGAGCCCGAGGCTTTCGATAAAATCCAAGGTTTTTTGGCTTTGCACCATTACGGAGTTCGAGCCGCTCTCCGCCCTGAAGCCGCTTTCGTTAAAAGTGTTTATAACGCCGCCCGCCCTGCTTTTGGCCTCCAGCAAGACAACTTCAAAGCCCCTGCGCTTCAACTCATGCGCAGCGCAAAGCCCGCTTATGCCGCCGCCGATTATCAAAATTTTCTTCGCCATATATAAATAAAACGCCCTTTTTTACTTATAATAAAGCAGAGCGCGCCCCGCCTTTCAACATAAAAAACGCGCGTTTTGAATTTTGGCGGCAATCAAAGCTCGTTCGGGGAAATCCACCTAAACGACACAATTTTAAACTTGCGCCCGAATTTGCCAACGGGTGCGATTTTGTCGTCGCCGGGCATGACGGGTTCTGCGGCGCGCTGCACGACTGCCTCGCAATAGCTCTTGGCAACCGAGCCCGAAAGCGGGTTTTTGTGCTCGCCGTATGCGCGGATTACGAATGTGTCGCCGCGCGCGGTTATTACTGGGCCGATTGCGTTTAAAATTTGCGACTGCTTCAAAACCGCTCCGGGCAGCCCCATAAACCTCTGGTATTTTTTGCCGTACAAAGAGCAGAACGAATTTTCCATAAACTCGTCCTTGTCGGCGTATTCCTTAAAGACGCGCGTCATGTTTGTAAGGCTCTCGGTTGCCGCGCGGTTCGAGAAGTTGGAGTCGGTAAAAAACGTGCCCTTTTGGCGCGACTCATAGTCGCGGTTTTCGAGGCGGTCGATTGCCGCCGCGATTGTGCCCATCAAAGACCTGTAGCCCAAATCCTCGTCGGATTTCGCCTCAGAATACTCTACCAGCCTGCGGTTCACAAAATCGGCAAGCCCGAAGAACGGCGCGCGCCGCTTCACTTCGGCGACGATTTCGCGCGCAAGGCGGTCGATGTCCGCCTCGCTTATGTTCCTGCCCGCCTGCGCGTCGCGGAAGCCGAATGTGAATTCATCGTCCTGCGGCGACAAAAGCGGGTTTAGGTTGCCCGGGTTTGGCATGCAGAATTTCGAGGGGTCGGAAGAGTCCGCCCTTTCGGGATATTCGCCCTCGAGCACGGATTTTTTCCGCGTTCCCAAAAGCCCGCCAAGGACTGCCCGCCAAGCCTCATAGGAAGTCGAATTTACGTTGAATGCGCCGTCTATTCCGACAAACCGCGCGGCGTTTTGCAAAGCCAAGTCGGAGCCGTAAAGCTCGTTTTTTTCTTCGGGAGCTGATGTCAAAAAGTTGCGCGTGTTGTTTAGGCGCATTCCGCCAAAAATATTCGAAGGCGGATTTTTCTGCGGGAAAGTCGAGATAAAAAACCTGTCCCACATCGAGTAATTTAAAAGGTACGAGAGGTCGATTAGCTCGTTGTCGTGCAAAACTTTGTCCTGAGAATTTACGAGGCTGTCGCGCCTGACAAACGGGCTTGCGAACGATTCGGCAAAGGCGAACGTCGGCTGCCACATGAGCATGGAGAGGTTTGCGTTTGAAAACGCCGCAAGGCTCATGATGTCGTCGGGGCACCTCGGGTAGTCGAAAATCGGCGTAATCAAAGCCCAGTCGAAATAGTTGAGGTAGCTGCCCGAAATTTTGCAGTCCATCAAGACGGGGGCGCAGTAGCGGCTCGTTGCGGGGTAAGAGTCGCCGGTATTACTGTAGCGCGAGACCCACGCCATGCTGCCTTTCACCGCGCTGCTGTTGGGGATTTTGCCGTTTGAATCCATCAGGTTGTAGCTCGTCCAAGTCCCGCTTGAAAGCTCAAAGTGCGTCTCGGCAAGCAGCGACTTTCGCGGAGGGTCGCCCTGCAGGCAGACGAGCGGGGCAACCATGCCGTGCGGCTTGAAGACCCTGCAAGCCTCGCCGCTGTCGCGCATAAAATTGGAGAGCATCGGCCACGGCCAGACGCGCGAGGAGCTCGTAATGCCGCCCCAGCCCTTCGGCGCGGAATATGAGCACATCGCCCAAGAGTGCGAGGTGATTAAAATGCTGCCCTTCTGGTCGGGCTCAAGGCGCGAATTGTGCGCGCCATCAAAAGTGGCGGAGCCGCCATCGGCAAGCATGCCCATGGGGAAGTTCGAGCCGCTCGAAGAGTTGTAGTAAGGGGAGTCGGGCGAGACAGTGTTGCCGCCTACGCTTACCACAAAGCTTGTGCCGCCGTTAAAAGTGTTTACGCCAAGAGCGCCGTTTATAAGCTCGTTTTTGGACGGGATGCGCGGCAGAATGTTCGCGGGAGCCGCGCCATTTTCGTACTGGTAAACGCCAGCGTCCGTAAAATACCCCGCAAGCCCCGTTCCGATTGCGCAGGCGATTTGATACCAGCCGCAGTTCGGGGGCTGCTTCATGTAGCCGTAATTGAAATAGCCGCGGTAGCTCGAAGTGCCCGCCCACTCGCGCAAAATGGAATTGTCCCACGCAATGACAGTCGAAAATCTGTAAGGCATAAACACGCTGTTGTGCTCGTTTTGCCCCTCGACGAAATAGTAGTCGTTGTAAAAGCCCTTGCCGTCGTTTACATTCGGGTTTCCGCTCGAATTAAGAGCCGTAAAATCCATCGAAGTCAAAAATTCGGGGGCGTTTTTGCCCGAGACGCGCCACAATTCATAGCTTGGCCGCGGCGGGAATTTCACGCGCTCCTGCGCCCTGACGTCGGTAAGAAAATACGAGGGCACGACGCGCCAATTCGCGTGCAGGCTTTTCAGGTTTCCTCCCGAAACATAGGGCTTCAAATTGCTGAAAGGCTCGCCGTCCCAAGCGGGAGAGAGAGGGGCTTTCGAAACCACTGTCGCCACTTTCGAATTCAAATTTATCGAAAAATACGCGCCGCCCTTGCCCGCCTGGATTGTGCGCGCGCTCGGGTGGACGACCACTCCCGGGGCAAGCTGCGGCATCGCGCTTATGTTTTTGGAGCGCACCACGCCGTCGGGTGTTCCGAAAACCGAGTCCATAAATTCGCGGGTGTTTTGGATTGTCAGCTCCACGTTTTCGCCAGGGTTTAGCGCGAGGTCTTTTATGGCAAGCGAAATCGCGGGCATGCCCTCGCCTGAAAGATTGCCCGAAGAGCGCACGCCCTTGCCGCGGCTTAGCATCCTGTTTCTGAAAACTTCGGTAAAATGCTTTTCAAACGCGCCGTTCGACGAGCCCGCGCGGTACATCGCATAAGGGTTGTAAAAGTAAGCTGTTTCGGGGTCGTCGGGGTCGATTTGGCAGCTGACAGTGTCGCCGCGCGCCATGAACGCGCCGATTGTCCGCGAGCCGCCGCTTTTTAGCGGATTTTCCGCTGCGAAAACCTGGATTGTGTACGGCAGGCCGATTTTCAAAACGTAGTCCGACTTTTCGAGCCTAACACTGTGCGGGTTCCAAATGCGCACGCGCGGGTAAAACATTAAATACAAATTCAGGCTGTCGTCGGTCGAGAGATTGTTGTCGTAAAAAAGCTGGAAGTGGTAGGTTATTGCCGAAACCACAGGGAAAATTCCGTGCTGAACCTCGCTCGGGGTCGATTTTTGCCCCTTCGGCTCGACGGCGGTTTCGAACTTCGCATCCGAGCCGTTTTCGCGGTCGGAAACCATGTTGGCAAAGTCCTTCAAAAGCCCGAAACGCGGCAAGTTTGACGTGTAGTTGTCAAGCCCCAAGCCCGCGCCGATGTAGTCTTTGTCGCTTGCGGGGTCGCCGCGGATAATCGGGTCGGCGTCGCGCAAGCCCCTGCCCGAAAACAAATAAACGCTCAAATCTTCTTTAAGCCTGCCCTGGGTAACATCGACAGGCAGCCCGACGGAGCATACAGTATAGTCGCCCTTGTTTTCGGCAGCCCAAGCGGAAAGATTTTTATCTACAATGGCAAACTCGTCCATCGAATTCATCTTGGCGAGATTTTTCGCGCGCTCTTCGTCAAACGAGGGCAAAAACGGGTTGAGCTGCAAATGCGCAATCTCGCCCACAAAGCCGACGTTCGAAATCTGCGCAACGCGCGAGTCGCTCGGCGCGGAAAAGCTCGAAGCGCTGCCGGTGCTTTTGCCGTCGAGATATTTTTCGGGGCGCGTCAAATTGATTTTCGCCTTCGCGCTCTCGTCGCTTGCCCACCAGGCGTACGCGCCGTCCCCCACGGAAATTTTGCCCGCAAGCACCTCCACATCTTCTGTCTTTTTGTTCGCGTTGACCTCGCCGCCGTAGCTGTCGGGATACTCTTCAAGCATCTTGTACTCGGCAAGCTTCACTACTTCGTCGTTTAACTCCGACAACGCTTCGGAGGCGGGATTTTTCAATTTTACGTTGCTTGAAACAAGCCATTCTATATCCGCAGTTTCGACCTGGCTGCGGGCGCGCAGCTGCTCGGCGGCCTCGCGGTTTTTGTCCTGCCAATCCTTGAGGGTTGAAAATTCCTCGCCTTTATGCACCTTGAACGCGCCGAAAACGTAGGGGGTTTTTACGTCGTCGATTTTAACAGTTTCGGGGTCGGAATCAAAAATCGTGGCGGGGGCTGAAATTGCCATGTCGGGCCCCAAGCTGCGCTGCAAATTAGAGATTGCCGCGCACATTCCCAAGAGGGCGTTTTTGCGCGCAATCGAATTTTCCTTCTGCGCGTTTAAAATTCTGAGCTTCGAAGAAATTACGGCGGAAAGCGTCAGCGTGAGCAAGACCATAAACGCCATCGCGCCAATCGCAAGAACGAGCGCAAACGCCCTTTTTCCGCGCGGAATTTTATTTTTTGTGGTATTCAAGTCGGAGTAAATAAGTTGGAGTTGCAGTATGTATTTTTAAGCCTATGTTTTCAAGCCGAAACATAAACCTCTTCCCCCTCAAACCATTGCGAAAAGCAATTTAAATAAAAAGCCTATTGACAATTTTTTAAAAATAAAGCTTTTATTTAAAAAACAAACGAATTTGCAAATATGAAAAAATTGCCGCTTGCCATTATTGTTTTTACGCTTTCCGCGATATTCGCGGCGGCGGCGCAAAACAGCAAAATTTTAAGCTCCTACACGCCGCCAAACGGGGCAAATTTGACAACTTTTTACCTCGTCTGGCTCGGCGGCGAAACCCAAGCCCCCGCGCTCTACGTGCCAGTCGCCGACAAATACCTGCGCGTGCATTTCGCGCCGAAACAGCAAATCGGGCAAAAATACGCAATCCCCTACACAAAGCAGCTAAAATTTTTCAGCCTCGCAATGAAAGACGGCAAAGAAGTTTTCGAGCCGCAAGAGACGCTTGCGCTGCCCTCGGCGGACGCAATAGTCGGCATTGGCAAGGCGGGCGAAGGGCTGCACTCATACGCGGCGGACATTTCGCTTGGCAACATTCCGCTGGGCTCGTCGGCAATAATAAACCTTGCGCCCTACAAGATAGGCTTCGCGTACAAAAACAAAAACATATCGCTTGAAACCTTCGGCATATGGCGGACAAAATTTCCGAAGATGGGCGAATTTTATATGGGGCAAATTTCGTTTTTTGACATCCGCAAAAAGCCGCGGCTCATGCTGCAAAGAATGCACGGCAATACGGAAAGCGAGCGGGCGATTTTGTACATCTTCGGCACGGAAATCCCGAAATCCGAGGCCATCCCGCTCGACACAAACCAAATCCTTCCGATAGTCGAAACCGCCAAATAAACCAAATTTTTTCGGGGGCGCAAAAAAACGCCGAAACTAAACAGTCTCGGCGGGAGTTCAAACGTGGGTCGGGTGGGACTTGAACCCACGACCAAGCGATTATGAGTCGCCTGCTCTGACCACTGAGCTACCAACCCGTTTGAAAAGAAATAAAATGTGCGGATTATTTTTAATCTTGCAAGCCAAAACTTGCTCACCCCTCTAAAAATTCCGCGCCTATTCGCGATTGGCGAAAAAAGAAACCGCATCGCCCATGGCAACTTCCGTCTCTTCGCCCGATTTCAAATCTTTTATTTTTACGACGCCCTTTGCGAATTCGTCCTCGCCGAAAATCGCCGCGCACTTCGCGCCGACTGCATCCGCCATTTTAAACTGCTTGCCAAAACCCGCCGCCTTGAACGAATAGTCCACGCCGACGCCGTTTCTGCGAAGCTCAAAAATTACAGGCAAAACCTTTTCGCGCAAAGCCTCCGAGCCGATGACGGCAAACACGTCAACCGAAGTTTCGAGCTTGGGCAGCTTGCCCACAAGCTCCAACAAGTCGCCGACTGTAACGTCTCCCATGCCAAAGCCAACCGCGCACATGTCGGGGTAGCCGAGCTTTTTTACGAGCGCGTCATACCTGCCACCGCCCGCCAAAGCGCGCCCCGTGCCGACAGTCTGGAACGCCTCGAACACAAAGCCCGTATAGTACGCAAGCCCGCGCACAATGCCCATGTCGACTTTCACAAATTCGCCGACCCCCATTGCCGAAAGCAGGCTCAAAAGCTCTTTCCAGTCGCTTAGGCGCGCGCCGACTTTTTCTTTAAATTCCCCGCCCGCGGCGGCAAACTGCGCTTCGAGGCCTTCGACGCTGTTTATAAGCACAAACTTTTTGCACTCCGCGGCGACTTTTTCGGCATTCAATCCCGACCCCGCGAGCGCCTCCGCCATCATTTCCGAAAACGCCTCGGGGCGGACTTTTTCGATTTTATCGACAACCGACAAAACTTTTGCGACAAATTCGCCGCAAACGCCCAAAGCTTCGAGGAAGAGCACCCACAAATTTCTGTCGCCCAAGCGCAGCTTGAATTCGTCTTTTGTAAGCCCGAAGGCGCGAAGCGACTCTATTAAAAGCGCGATAATTTCGGCGTCGGCAGATATTGATTCGTCGCCCAAAATGTCGGCGTTATACTGGTAGAAGGCGCGCAGCCTGCCTTTTTGCTGGCGTTCGTAGCGGTAGTTTTCGCCGATTGCAAACCACTTTACGGGGCGCCTTATTCCGCCCGCCCTCGCGCCGACCATTCGCGCCAAAGACGGCGTCATTTCAGGCCTAAGCGCGACTTCCCTGCCGCCCTTGTCGACAAACTCGAAAAGCTGGCTGCGGATTTCCTCGCCCGACTTCTCCGTGAACAATTCGAGCGGCTCCAAAACGGGCGGCTCGAATTCCTGAAAGCCGAACGAGCGGGCTGCAGTCTTCCAAGCCTTGAAGATTGCGTTTTTCTTTGCGCAATCCTCAGGGTAAAATTCCCTGAAACCCGGAAGATTTTTAAACATTGCCCTACTTTCTGGAGCGCGACGCGCGCGCGGTTTCGACCACGCTCAAATCAAGCTTTTTGAGCGCGGCTTTGAGTTCCTTGCCAGATTTAAATTTTACTATCGCCCTCTTGGGGATGACGACGTCGTTTTGCGGCATCGTCGGGTTTCTGCCCACCCTCGGCTTGCGAACCTGGACTTCCAATACGCCGAAGTTGCGCAGCTCCACGTTCCTGCCCTCGGAAAGGCTTTTAACTATCGTATCCAAAGTCATTTGAACAATGTCCTTTACGTCGTTTTGAAGAACGCTGCCGTTGCGGCATTCGGACTTTGTATCATAAATTTTCTGTACAATTTCTCTTTTTGTCAAGTTTTGCATATAAATACCCCATTTATAAAAAGAATTACTTTATATGCCCTTGAACTAAAAGCTTTTCAAGCAAAAAACCAAAATTTTTTTTACTTTTCGGCTTATTTTTTGCATTAATCTGGACTTTTGCCGGCAAAAATTCTTTATTTTTTGAACTATGCAGACGGCAAATCCGGAAAATCGAGACCCCAAAGACGTCGGAAAGATGTTCGCCCGCGTCGCGCCTTCGTACGACAAAATAAACCGCGCGATGTGCTTCGGGCTCGACGCGCGCTGGCGCGGGGTTTTGGCGCGGCGCGCCCTCGAGGCTGCAAACGGCGGCGAGATTTTGGACCTTGCATGCGGCAGCGGCGACGTCGCCCTTGCCATTTTAAAACGAAACCCCGAACAAAAAATAGTCTGCGCCGACCTCTGCGGGGAAATGCTCGCCCTCGCCCGCGAAAAAATCGCAAAAAATTTCCGCAATACAAAAGCTTCGTTCGAGATTGCCGACGCCGCGGCTCTTCAATTTGAAAGCGGCAAATTCGGCGCGTGCACAATCGCTTTCGGCTTCAGAAATTTCCAAGACCGCGCGGCGTGCCTAAAAGAAATCGCCCGCGTTTTGAAGCCCGGCGGAGAACTTTTGATTTTGGAAGTCGCGCGAGCCCCGAAAGTTTTTAGCTGGGCGCAAAATATTTTCATGGAAAAGTTCGTGCCGCGAATCGCCGCGCGCCTGGGCGGGCAGAAGGCGGACTACGAATATCTCGCAAAGACGACACGCACTTTCCCGCCAAAAAAAGAATTAAACGCAATGATTGAGGGCTGCGGCTTTAAAGTCTCGAAAACAAAAAGCTTGGCGTTCGGCTGCGTCGCGCTTACACAGGCTCAAAAACTATGATTGAAAAATTCGGCAAAACCCCCGAGCTCGTCGACTTGGAAGAGCTTAAAACCTGGATTATATACGAGGACGAAAAAATCATCGCCGTCAACAAGCCCGGATGGCTTGTCTGCCACCCCTCAAAAAACGGCCCGCTTTCAAGCCTCGTCGGGGCGATGCGGGAGCTTACGCACATCGAGACGATGCACCTTGTAAGCCGCCTCGACCGCGAGACAAGCGGGGTTGTGGTTTTTGCAAAAGACAAAAAAAGCGCGTCAAAAATCCAGACTGCGATAGAGTCGAAAATTGTGGGCAAGACCTATCTTGCAATTCTGCGCGGCAGGCTTTTGGGCGACTACGCAGTCTGCCAGCCGCTTGCCGACGACAAAAATTCAAACGTCGCAATAAAGCAGATTGCGGCAATCGACAAGGGCTCGGCAAAGCCCGCCGAAACGCTCTTTACCCCTCTTAGATTTTCCGAAAAACCAGAGCCTTTGACGCTTGCGCGGGTAAAAATCATAACGGGGCGCAAGCACCAAATCCGCGCCCACGCCGAATGGATAAACAAGGCGGTTGTCGGCGACAAAATCTACGGCGGCGACGAAAACATATACCTTAACTTCATCGAAAACGGAATGACGCGCGAAGACATGCAAAAAATGCTCATGCCCCGCCAAGCCCTGCACGCCTGGATTTTGGACTTTTCGAAAATCTACCCGAACCTCGTCATCAAGGCGAAAATCCCGCAGGACTTCGCCGATTTCATGCTTGAAAACAATCTCGGCGCCGCCGAAGAATTTGACAAACAATGAAAATCCTCTCGCCCGCAGACTGCTACCAAGCCCTCGCCCGCCCCGAATTTTGCGGCGGCGGCAATTCGTTTTTTGACGAAATAAAAGACGCGGAGCTCTACGCCTCGGGCAGAAGCGCATTGCGCGCGGCGGCGCCTGCAATGCAAAAATTCGGCGCAAAAAGAATTTGGCTGCCGCAATGGATATGCCCGTCTTTGCCGATATTTTTTGGCGAATTTTTCGAAGTGAAAACGTACAAGGCGGATTTATTTTTCGCCTCCGCCCCGCAAATAAAAGCTGCGGGCGGCGACGCGGTTTTGCTCTTGGATTTCTTCGGGGCGTCGAGCGCGCAAAACATCGAAAGCTGGATTGAAAAAAATCCGCAAGTATTTTCGATTTTGGACGCGACGTTTGCCCCGTTTTCAAGCCTTGCGAAAAATTCGAAGGCAAGCTGCGTTTTTGCAAGCCTGCGCAAGCTGCTGCCAATCCCCGACGGCGCGTATTTGAAAATACGCGGCGCGTCCCCGCGCAAAGTCGCCACAACCCCCGCAGCCTCGACCTGCGAATTTGCCGCCGACTTGCTCGCGGCGATGGCTCTTAAATCCGCCGCGCAAAAATCGGAAAATTTTGGGGACGGCGCATACCGCAAACTTTTTATGCGCGGCGAGGAAAAGCTTTTTTTGTCGAAAACCGTTGCCCGCATAAGCCCGTATTCGTTTGAAATGCTGCAAATTTTAAACGTCAAAAAAATCCTCTTATCCCGCGCGAAAGAAATCCGCGAATTTGAAAGCAGCCCGGAGCGCAAATTTTTAAAAAACTGCAAAACGATTTTGCCGCGCGAAAAAAGCTGCGCATTCGCGCCCGCGCTGATAATCGAAAAAGAGGCGGATTTCAAGGCGGCGAGAGAGCTGTTTTCCTCGGCGCACAGCCGCCCCGCAAGCTATTGGAACAAGCCCGACTTTTCGTTTTAGTTCGGCGTTCGGGCAAAAAAGAAGGGCGGTCTGAAAAAATCAAACCGCCCTGTATTTCGAATAAACTAAACTACTGAACTACTAAAAATATAACGCGAATTTAGACTTTTTTTTGTTTTAGGCAAACAAATTTTCAAGATTTTTTTGAAAATTTAAAGCCGCGCAAAAACGCCCGCGCCGCGGAGCGCGAATTTGCGCCCCGCAAGCCGCCGGCGGCTTTACTTGTCGAACTTCACTTCGTGAACCGACCAGTTGCCGCCCGAAAACTTCGTGTTTACGATACAGACGAATTTGACTTTCTGCGGATTTTTGAAAACAATGATGTCGCTTTTCGGGGCTCTTTCGTACTTTACTTCGGCCTTGCGCATAAAGTCCAAGTCGTCGCCGACAAACACTTTCGGCTCCAAAACCCTGTCGTTTAGGGAGCTGCCAAGCAAGAGCTCGACGCTCTTCAAATTTTCCGCCGACGGGAACTCGAACAAAATCGCAATTCCGGGCTCGCGCGAAGAGCCGCTCGACCAGCGCGAATTCATGTCGCCGTCGAAGGCGCGCCTGAGCTCGCCCGCGGAGTGGGTCGCGCGCCCCTTGATGCCGTTTGGCAGGTTTACCTGGTCGGCATTTGCCATGTTGGGCATTTCAAGAATGCTTGAAAGGTTCTTTTCGCGGTCGTTTATCGCGGTCGACATTATGTATTTTACATAGGGGGAATCGAGCAGCCTGTTCTGGTGGACGATTGCAATGCCGACGTTGCGGATGCTCTCCTTGTTTGCGGAGTCCGCCTTTTCGATTTTCTTGAGGGAATCGAGGGCGTTGCCGTTTTTGAAGCGGCCAAACTCGCGCAAAGCCTCCGATTTAAAGCCGTCGGAATACGCCTTCGCCAAAAATTCCGCCGCAGCCGTCGAGCCCAAAGGAGCCGCAAAGCGCAGGAAAAAGCCCTTCGTCTTTTGGTCGGAAGCCTTGTTGTACTGCTCGACAGCCGCCTTAAACATGGCGTCGTTGCACGACACGCGCGAGAGGTTCATCAAAAGCCTCTGCGCCGCCGCGGCTTCCTTTGCGCCCAAAGTCGGGTAAAGCTCGGCGACTTTGACAAACACATAGGCGTTTCTCGACTGCGCGGTGTTGAGCGTTTTGAGGGCTGCGAGCTTTTCTTCGGAAGAGCCGTTTTTGACTGCGTCCAAAAGTGTGTCGGCGACACTCGAAGAGTCGAGGTTCTCCGTCGCAAGCAAGAGCACCTTCTTTTCATCCTCGCTCTTCGCCTTCTTCGCGAGCTCGGAAAGCTTCAAGAGCTTGCCCTTTGCGCGGATTTCGCTTATGTACTGCGCAAGAACTGCCTTTTCGCGGTCGTCGCCAAAAAGCGGCGCAAAAGACGCGAGCTTTTGGAAGTCTTTTTCGCTGCCCATTCTGGACGCGGCAAACGCTATCGCCTCCGCAAGCGGGGCGGACTTGGGGTTGAGCTTTATAATCTGCTCGTAGCCGTCGCCGCGGCGGGCGTAAGCCTGCACAAGCAGAGTCTGCTCGGGCTCTTCAAGCTTTGAAAATTCCAGAAACGACGGAGCCTTCAAATTCTTGTTTTTGCCGAATACATCGATTGCCGCAATCAAAAAGTCCTTGGACTTCGGGGCGGGGGCGTCGCCGAGGCGCAAGAGCGCGCTGTAGGCGCAAAGCTGCAGGCCAAGCGGCGACTTTGAGTCGGCGTAAAGCTTCGACGCCGCGTCTTTTAAAGTCTTTTCAGCCTTCTTGCTTGCGCTTGCCGCGCTTATCAAGGCTTCGCCCGCCGCAAGCCTCATTGCGGGGTCTTGCGCCTTCGCCGCAGCCGACATCAGAGCCTTGAAAGACGCGGGGCTTGAAATTCTTGCAAGCGCGCTTACGCATGCGTAGAATTTGCTCTTGTCTTTGCCCGCCGATGCCAAAATC
The DNA here is from genome assembly GCA_017526045.1 of Opitutales bacterium. Taxonomy (GTDB): domain Bacteria; phylum Verrucomicrobiota; class Verrucomicrobiia; order Opitutales; family Intestinicryptomonadaceae; genus Intestinicryptomonas. The sequence continues at coordinate 5,730 of JAFXRX010000134.1, read as the reverse complement.
AGCGCAATCTCCTTGTCGGCCTCGCCGCGCGAGCCGAGGGCGGAAATTGCGTCGACTGAAATGTAGCCCTTCAGCTTTGTAAGCTTCAAGAGCGCGTCTTTTGTATTTTTATCCGACGCCCTGCCAAGCGCAATCATTACGCGCTCGACCCAGCGGCGGTTTTCGTCCTTCGAATAATTTTTCGCGACAAGGTCGGCAAGTTCGCCTGCGCTCGACTGTATGCCGCAGATAGCCAAAGTTTCGCCCAAAAGCTCCTTGTAGCGCGTTGTGCCCTCGCCGCTTTTAAGCTCTTCTACCGCCTTCTTTTCGATTTCCGCAGCGGCGGCCTTGTCGGCTGTCGCGGTGCGGTATAGCGGATACAAATAGCCCTCGAGCTTGGCGGCTCCCTGCCCCCAGTCGTAAGAGCGCATATCCTGCATTGCAGAGCAAAGCTCGCCCGCGGACATCTTCGCCGTATTGTCGGCAAACGCGCCGAAAGCGGCAAACAAACAAAGTGCAAAAAGTGTCTTTTTCATATAAAAATTCTCCTTTCAACAATATTAGTAAGCCGCCCATTCGCCGCGGTTCGGGCGCGAGAGGAATTTGCACGCCTCGGGGTCGTTTACAAACTTTTCCTTCTTCCAATCCCATTCGAGATTGCGCCCCAAATTGTAGGCGATGTTGCCGATTATGCAAAGCGTGCCTGTCGAGTGCCCGACTTCCACGGGAGCCGCAAGCGGAGTGCCCTTCAAAATCGCCTTCAGGAAGTTTTCCTTGTGGGAGTCCGAAGAAATCAAAGTGATGTCGTCGTCGCGCAGCTTTGCGGAGGCGAGAGCCTCGTTGTCCGACCAGAAGCTGCCGCGCGCCGCGGAAATCAAGCCCCTTTCGCATACGAAAGTCAGGCCGCCCGCGCACTTTTTGGGGATTGCGGGGTGGTCGCCGCGGTAAATCGGAATGCCCGTGTCGGTCAGATAGCGGTACATGCGCCAGTGCTTTGCGCCCGGCATATCCTGCTTGTCGGTAAGCTCGATAAACTTGATGCCCTTGCCGTCGAGCCCCAAGCCCCAGAGGGCAATGTCAAACTGGTGCGCGCCCCAGTCGGCCTGCGAGCCGTTGCCGTAGTCGAGGTGGTGGCGCCACGAATTCCAGCCGTAGGCTTCGTGCGGCTTTTTTGCGTTCGGGTCGATTTTCGGCAAAAGCTGGCTCGAATAGGGATTGTAGGGAGCCGGTCCGCACCAGAAATCCCAGTCGACAGTGCTCGGGCACTCTTCGATTTTCCAGTTGCGCGGGGTCGCGTTGCCGGGGCCCACGCCCACGTAAACTTCCTTGATTTCGCCCAAATACTTGTTGCGGGCAAGCTGGGCCGCCCTCTTAAATTCCGCGGAGCTGCGCTGTTGCGAGCCAACCTGGAACGGAACGCCCATGCGCTTTGCGGCGTTTACAACCTTCCTGCCCTCCTCGACAGTGAAAGTCAGCGGCTTTTCGCAATAGACGGCCTTGCCCGCGTTGACCGCGCAAATCGCGGGGATTGCGTGCCAGTGGTCGGGGGTCGCAATCAAAACTGCGTCGACTTCGGGATTTTCCAAAAGCTCGCGGAAATCCTTGTAAACTTTGATGTCGGGTGAGGCGCCGCCGCGGCGTTTGTATTCGCCCTCGATGCGCATTTTCTGGTACTGCGTGCGCGCGCTGTCAACGTCGCAGAGCGCGACGATTTTGCACATCGGCGAATGAATCAAGCCCCCGATGTGGCCGTCGGACATCTTGCCGCAGCCGATTATCGCCAAATTGACCTTGCCGTTCGGCGAAAGGCAAGTGCGCGCAAACATATTGGACGCTATCAAAAGCCCCGCCCCTCCAAAGAACGAACTTTTCAAGAACTGTCTTCTCGAATAGAATTTTGTGCTCATAATTTTTCCTCTTTCTGTTTTTGCTTAAATTTTTTTGACTTCAGCGGATGTGAAAAAGTTCCCAATCATTGGAACAAATTTTCAAAAAAACCCTTTTCTGCAACGCTCCCCCTAAAAAATTCAGAAAAACAAATAGTACTGTAAAGTATAGTTGTAAAGAAAAAAATACGAAAGATTTTTTATAAATTCCGCCCCCGCCGCCCGCGTTTATTCTTGACTAAAATATCCCCCGCAAGCAAACTCGCGCCTATGACAACAAAAGAACGCTTGGACAGATTTTTCGCGCGCTCGCCGCGCATCCACCCCGCCGCCTACGTCAGCCCGCACGCGGTCTTGATTGGCGACGTTAAAATCGGCGCAAAGGCGAGCGTCTGGCCGGGGGTTGTCATGCGCGCCGACATAAATTCAATCGAAGTCGGCGAAGGCTCGAACGTCCAGGACGGCACAATGGTGCACCTTGCGGACGACTACGGCGTTAAAATCGGCAGCTACTCGACAATAGGCCACGGCGCAATCCTGCACGCTTGCGAAATCGGCAACGAAACGCTCGTCGGCATGGGCGCGACAGTTTTAGACGGCGCAAAAGTCGGCAACCAATGCGTTATAGGCGCCTGCGCCCTCGTGACAAAGGGCATGGAAATTCCCGACGGCAGCGTCGTCATGGGCGTCCCCGCAAAAATCGTAAAAACAATGGATATGAAAGCCCGCGCCCGCATACGCGACTGGGCTGTAAAATATATCGAAGTTGCGCAAACCCACAAAGAGTATTTCCAGGCAATGGGCTTTGCCTGCTCCGACTCGCCCTCAAGCTACGCCGACAAATGCTTTGCAATGGGCGAAGACGCCCCCGAAGGCCTCCACTTTTCAGAAGAAGAACACCACTGCTGCTGCGGCCGCCACCGTCGCCACGAAGAGGAGCATGAATGCAAATGCGGCAACCATCACCGCCACGATGAAGACGAATGCTGCTGCGGGCACCACCACGACGACTGCGACGGCTCGCACCACTGCCGCTGCAAAGAAGAAAAAACAGCAAAAAAAGCGGCAAAAAACGCGAAGAAATCCGCAAAAAATGTTAAAAAGGCGGCAAAAACTTCCGCAAAAACAAAAAAGAAATAAATTTCAACCAGCAAAAAAAGGAAAAATATATGAAAAAGATAATGATATTGGCTTCGATTATGTCGGTTGCGCTGTTCGGCATGACCGCATACTGCAACGCGGACGAATGTAAAAAGGAATGCCCGAAGGCCGCGCAAAACGCGAAAGCTGAATGCCCGAAAGAGAAGGCGCAATGCCCGAAAGCTGATTGCGTTGCAAAGAAGGCGGAGCCGAAATGTTGCGCAAAAGAGGGCTTTTGTGTAGCGGCAAAGAAATGCTGTGGCAAGCCCTCCTGTCCAAACATGGGGACGGAAGCAAAATAAAAGAGCTTTAAACTTCATATAGTTGCACTCGCTCGCTTGGTTTTGCTAACGCAAAATCCGCGCTGTTCTCGCCCTTCGGGTAAAAATGCTATCGCATTTTTATGCTCCCCAAAAGCTTTTGCTACGCAAAACTTTTGTGGTCCGGGATCAAAAAAGCCTGCTCGGTCAAGTACGCTTTTGTACACTCCGCTCGCAGAACTAATTTCCCAAAAAGTTTTTTTCAAAAACATTTTTGGGAGCCCTATATTTTTTGCTGTGCTCGCTCTATTTTGTTTAAACTCTTTTCTTTGCGCCTCATGCAAGCAATTTAATGAAAAAATTGGGACGCATTGCCCCCAAGTCTGCGCAAGCGCATGGCTTTGTTTAAATAGCGGATAGAAAGATTGGAAAATTCCTGAATATTTTTTTGATGAGATTTTTCCCAATACAACTTTTACTTCTTTTTTTCTTCCAAAACAAAAAGCTACAAAAAAACTTCGGCAAGCCAATTTACTGAAGTCGAACACCTGTTAGAGACTTGGGATGAAAAATTTTTTTCTAGCCCCAAATTTCTATTCATAATTACAAAAAAAGGAAAGGCGTTTGCCTTTCCTTTTTTTTCGTTTCGACCCAATCCTACTTGCGGCGACGGTACACCGCAAACGCAAGAGCAATAGCCCCGAACAACGCGGCATAAGTTGCAGGTTCGGGAACAGGAACTACATTCATAACCATGGAATAGATTTTGTTCGAATTGTCGTAAGAGACAACAAACGAAACGCGGTCGCCATAGTTGTATTCCTGTCCGTATTCAATATCCTTTTCTACGTCAAAATCGTCGAGGTATGAGAAGTCTATCGTCTTGTCCTCGTGGTAATTGTTTTGCATTGCCACAAACGAGACATAGTATTCGCCGCTCAGCGCGGAAAAATCAATGTTCGAGAAATCTATTAAAGATGAGAAATTCGCGGCTATTGAAATTTCGCCTGCGGAATACATAAAGGCGTTTGCCTTCAAGTTGCTTGCGGAATTGTCGCTTAAAAGGTTTGAGTTGCCGAGGTTGAACCTGAATGTTGTAGCAGTGGCACCCGAATTATATATCCTAATTCTGTTGCCCGCCACAAACGAACGCGCCGTTGCCGCATGGAATGCGCCGTTTTCGTCTTCCGCGCCAAAAATAAACGTGTTGCCGTTGGATATGTCGATTCTGTTGTTGCCGTCAAATGATCCGCCCGCAAAGGTGAATGTGCCGACAAGATTTTTATCCGTCGCGCCCATGTTAAAATTGCCGCCGTACATCGTCAATTTTACGTTGCCGTCAACAGGCTGGCTTGCCGTAAACGTGCCGCCGTACATAGTGATGTCCGCGCCGCCCTGCGTGTACGCGCTGTTTGTGACAGTGCCGCTATTTATTTTGAGAATGCCGCCGTTTATGCGATTTGTGTTGAGCGTGCCGCCGTCAACAATAAAGTTGCCGTTCTCGTTGCCGGTAATGTTGACTATCGCGCCGCTTTCAATCAAAATGCCTGCGGTTGCGCCGCCGTGCTCGTTTGTGATGCCCGCAGAGGTCAAGTTTGCTCCGCTTTTGGCGGTCAAAATCTTGCCGGCGGTTTTAAACCAAAGCGCGTTTATGTTGGCAGTGGTATCGATATAGATGTCGTTATAAATATTGACATACGCGTTTACGTCGGATGTATTTGTCGGACCAACGCCCTGCTCTACGGCATTGTTCCAATTTGCGGACTCACCCCACCACGCATCTTCCAGCGAGGCGGACGCGGTATTGTTTGAATACCAAACATTCGTTGCGCCGAAAGAAATCGCCACGGCGAACAAAGCTAATAATGCTATTATTTTTTTCATAATGAATATAGATTTACCCCTCCCCTCCGAAAAGTCAAGATTTTTTTAAATTTTACAGATAGCATTTTACGCATTTTAGAAGCATTAAAAAAACTGATTAAACGCCCGCAAAATTCTTGATTTATTTTTCAATTACCATGTCGGTAAAAAGATTAACCGATGTCAAACCGGGGAGTTTTTATTAAATTGCTGGCAGCGAGCGCATAGAAACAAACAAGAAGCCGTGAAGAGCGAGGACAGCAAAAAAACAGGGCTCCCAAAAACGTTTTTGAAAAAAACTTTTTGGGATGTTAGTGGTGTGTGGGAGTGTATTAATACATACTCGACCACGCACCCTTTTTTGATCCCGGACCACAAAAGTTTTGCGTAGCAAAACCAAGCGAGCGAGTGCAACTATTCGCGGCTTATTGTTTATTTATGCCGCCAACGTCCCCATGTATTTCGTTGTGGGCGTCGTGCAAAAGCGTTAGAGCAAAGCATAGCGAGGACAAAAATAAAGCCTGCGAGCGGAGTGTACCAAAATAGTACTTGACCTAGCAGGCTTTATTTTTCACGCAGCTATGCAAAGCTATAACGCTTTT
>JAFXRX010000133.1 GCA_017526045.1 Opitutales bacterium | reverse complement strand
TTGTGCGCCCTGCTTCAAGTTCATTGAAGAGCCGTACTGGCAGTTGTCGTACCACGTCCCCGACATCGACCACTTCATGTCGCGCATGTTCGCGCCAAGCAAAATTTCGCCCTCGCCAATGCCGCTTTTATTTTTGAAAGAAGCCGCGACAAGCCCCAAATTCTGGTTGCCGTTCTGCTCGAAAACCAAATCGGATTTTCGCGGGTTGTCATGAGCCTCCTGCCACGTCAAAGCCCCGGGAAATTCCACGTACTGGTCGGAAAAATTTACGGAAAAGTCGAGCGTCTTTTTTTCGTCGAAGTCGTAGCCCAAGCCCGCGTTTACGGACTTGTTGAAAATCTTCGAGTTTTGGCGGTAGCCGCCGTCGTGCAAAAGCGAGCCCTCGATTGAGCCGAAAAAATCGCCGTAGCTCGACGACAAATTCGCGTTGACGGAATAAAGCCCGTAAGAGCCGAAAACCGCGCGGACTCCCACAAAATCTTCGCCGCCTTTTAGCGTGTTTATTTTTATGACGCCCGCCACCGCGTTGTTGCCGTACTGCGCCGAGTGCGAGCCGCGCAAAACCTCGATGCTTTCGATGTTGTCGAGCGGGATTTGCAGCCAGTTTGCCGAGCTTAAATCGGCGGGGTTTAACCTGCGCCCGTCGACGATTACCAAAACGCGCGAGGCGGAATTTTCGCCGTAGCCGCGCATGGCAACCTCGCCGTTTAATATCGAGCCGCTTGTCGAGCGGAATAGCAAATTCGCCTTGTTTTGCAAAATTTCCGCGACGCCCGAGGCGGCGGAATTTAAAATTTGCTCGCGTGAGATGTAAGTGTTGTTCGAAGGCACCGAAAGCAAATCGTAGTCGAAATTGTACGCCTCGACTTCCAGATTTTCCAATTCAGGGGCGTCCCCGCAAAACGCTTGCGCCGCTTGGAATACAAGCAGCGCAAACAAAAATAAAAACAAACTGTGCCTTGAAAAATAACTCACATTTTTTTATGCCTTGCGGCGGCGGTACATTGCAAAAGCCAATGCCAAGCCGCCGAAAATTGCCGCATACGTCGAGGGTTCGGGAACAGTGTATGCGATGTTGTCAAACGCAACATATATCGGGTAATCGGTCGAGATGCCGTAGCCGTACGCGGAGTAATCGTTGTATTCGTTGGTCTCGTAGGCAAAGCCCAAGCCCATGACCGCGCCAAGCGGGGACAAGTCGACAGTGTTCCAAGTGTTTGCAATTTTTTTGGAATCGCCCAAAGCAAAGCTTACAACGCCGCTAAAATCGCCGCTTTCGTCGATGCCAAAAATCAGCAAATTCATATAGTACGAAGAATCGAGCATCTTCGGGGCGTAGCCGCTGCCTTCCGCCATTTCATAGTAGGCGTAGGTTGTGTTTGTGATGTCGATGGAGGAAACGTTTACTTTCTCGCCAAAAGACATTATCCCCATGTCCGTTGTGGCGACCCCCGCGTCGGCAGTCATGCCTGTCGAATTTCCGTAAAAAACGACGTACTGCGAGCTGCCCGCCGCGCCCGAGCCGGTTATTGCGCTGTGCTCGTTTTCGTAGCCGTGCGTCGTGGTGTCGGTGTCCTTTGAAACTTTAAAGCCGCTCCAAGAGGTGTAGCCGTAGGTGCTGTCGTAAACGTAGTCGAACGAAAAATACGCCATGCCGCCCGAAGACCAGTCGTAAGAACCCGAAGAGCCCTGCGGAGTGGGCATATATTTGTCGGAGCCCAAGTCGACGTCCTCAAAAGTGATGACGGCGGCATTAGCCGAAGTTGAAAGAGCCGCAACAGCAGCGGCGAACGAAAGAATTTTTTTGATGTACATTTTATGTGCTTTCCCTTTTGCCCAAATGCGGGGCTTTAAATTTTGTCTTGAATTAAAGACCCCCCGCAAGCGAAGCAATGAAACAAAATGCCATCAAAACCCCGCGCCGCGAAACAAGAAACGGCGCGCAATTTTGCTCCTACAAGCAATCCGCCCCACAGCTTCTTCTTGCGAGAAATCTGCGGAAAGTCCGCATACACGTCTTCTGGCTTTTTTGCGGCGGAATATAAAACCCCGCCATCCGACGCCCCTTCCCATAAAAAAATTTACAGTGGTATAACGACCGGATTTCACAAAATCACAGCAGCGCGACTGCGCCCGAATTTCACGGGCTTCCGTTTGTACGCGAACAGCTTTCAAGCCCCGAAAGGCTCGAAAATGTTTTTTAACCGCCCCGCCAAAAGGCAAGGCTATTTAAAAGAACATAATTTGGATAATGTATAGCCCCCGCCCAAAGTCAACACAAAGCGCAAAACTTTTTATTTCTATAAAAATCAACGATTTGCAACTACGCCCCCGATGCGGCAAAAGCCGGCGGAAACTTGCGCCCGCGCGGAAAATTTTACTTTGCCGAATAAACCGAGATTTTTTTAAGGTGCAAAATGCCCTCGCCTTTCAGCTCGACTTTCACAAACCTCGCGGGCTTTTCGCCGCCGCCAAGCTTTATGAACCAGCGTTTTTTTGCGAACTTGCTCTCGTAAATTTTGCGCCAATTTTTCCCGTCGTCGGAAAGCGAAACCTCTATCGGCGCGGTTCTGGACGCCATGTGGTCGGCGCGGTTCAAGATTTCTATCTCGCAAATTTTTTGCGATGACTTCAAATCGACAACGGCGTTCGGATTTTTTTCCTTGAGCGTGTGGAACGCGAAATTCTGCGCGCCCGCAGCGGTAAAATCGTTAGTTTTTGGCGACCACTTTTCGTCGATTGAGCTAAGCTTTACGTCCGCGCCGTAGCTTATGAGCTTTCCATTGGGCTTTGGCAAAACTTCTTCGGCCTGCAGATTTTCGCCGAAGTTTTCGGGAAGGGCGTCCGCGCTGCATTTTAAGCCGATATTGTGCGCCGAAGCCGACGCTTTTTTCACGCCGAATGTGAACGAAAATTCTACCGTCCCCTTGAAGTAGTGGCGGTACTGCTCCAAAGTCTCGGGCCCGTGCGAGGCATTGCCGATTCCGCAAACATTCCACGCAATTCTAAGTTCGCTGTCGGAATTTTGCGGGAGCTCGAATGGGTGGTTTGCCTTTTTCATTTCCGCCTGAGAGTTCGGCAAAAGCGCAAACGGCAGCGGCCTTTTTGCGGCGGAGAATGCGAGCTTGAAATTTTTGCCCCCGCCCGAAAGCAAAAGAGAGCGCACGTCTTCGCGGTTGCCAGTGTCCTGGGTTTTCGGGAAGAGCTCCAAGAAGTCCTTCACCTTCGCGGAGTAAATTCCGACGTCGGCGCCCGACTTTCTGTCGCAGTAATTCGCAAGCGGCCCCCTGCCGTAGTATTCGGCGTTTTCAAGAGATTTTTCCACATTCATCCTGACGCCTATGCGCGGCAAACTCAGCCGCTCGGGCAGCGCGTTTGCTTTCGTGAATTTGCAGTCCGCCAAAATTTCGTTGCCGTCGGGCGAATACGATATTTCCGACAAAAATCCGTCGCCGTCGGCGTTGACCAAAAACTTTTTGCACACAATTTTTTGATTTTTTGCGTCGAATAAAACCTGCGGTAATTTTATTTTCAGCGCGTCCAAACCGTAGAGCTGCTCGTCGCGCATTTGGGGCTTCATGCTGTCAATCCAAGCCTGCGAAATGTCGAAATCGAGCGCGCCCGTTATGAGCTTTTCGCCGCAATTTGCGCGCGACACTTTTATTAAAGCCGCTTCTTTTTTGGAAAACACCAAATCAAGCGCGAAGAAATCC
>JAFXRX010000132.1 GCA_017526045.1 Opitutales bacterium | reverse complement strand
TGGCAAAAGCTGCCCCGCAGACGGCTTGATAAGCGGGATAGGCCTCGTAAACGGCCGCCCCGTCGCGGCGTTTGCGCAGGACTTCATGGTAAGCGGCGGCTCTTTGGGCTCGGCGCACGCGGAAAAAATATGCAAGCTCATGAAGTTCGCGGCGGAAAACGGAATGCCCGTAATCGGCGTAAACGACTCGGGCGGCGCAAGAATTCAGGAAGGCGTCGAGGCCCTCGGCGGGTACGGCAAAATTTTCTGGCAGAACGTAAACCTTTCGGGCGTCGTTCCGCAAATCGCAATCATCGCGGGTCCCTGCGCGGGCGGCGCGGCTTACAGCCCCGCGTTGATGGACTTTATCATCATGACGAAATCGAACGCCAATTTGTTCATCTGCGGCCCGCAGGTAATCGCTGCCGCCACGGGCGAAAAGGCCGACCCAGAAAGCTTCGCATCGGCAATGGCGCACGCCTCGATTTCGGGCAACATACACCTCGTCGCCGAAGACGACAAGCACGCGCTCGACCTCGCCGCAAAGCTTTTGGAATACCTGCCCTCCAACAATATGCAGGAGCCCCCGCACGACGTCTCTGTGCCCGTCGAAAAAATTTACGACGAAACTTTGAACGAAATCGTCCCCGAATCCTCGAAAATCGCGCTCGACGCCTACAAGGTAATCGAGCGCATTGTGGACGCGGGCTCTTTCTTTGAAATCCAGAACATGTGGGCGCGCAACATGATTACGGGCTTTGCCAAAATCCAGGGCGTGGTAATCGGCATAATCGCGAACCAGCCGGCTTTCAAGGCGGGCTGCATCGACATCGACGCCGCGGACAAGGCGGCGCGCTTCATCCGCACCTGCAACGCCTTCAACGTCCCCATTTTGAACATGGTCGACGTCCCCGGCTTTATGCCCGGCTTGGCGCAGGAACAGGGCGGCATCATCCGCCACGGCGCAAAAATGCTGTTTGCATACGCCTCGGCGACTGTCCCGAAAATCACGCTCATAATGCGCAAGGCGTACGGCGGCGCGTACATCGGCATGTGCAACACCGAAATGGGCGCGGACATGGTATTTGCATGGCCGACAGCCGAAATCGCAGTCATGGGCGCGGAGGGCGCGTGCAAGGTTCTCTTCAAAAAGGAAATCGCCGAAGCCGCCGACCCGAAGGCAAAGGAGCAGGAATTGCGCGAGTCTTACCGCGAAAAGTTCGCAAGCCCCTACCAGGCGGCGTCAAAGGGCATGATTACCGACGTCATCGAGCCCGCCGAAACCCGCGGCGTATTGGCCCAGGCATTCCGCGCGACGCTCTCAAAGCGCCAGGCGCGCCTGCCCAAGAAGCACGGCAACATTCCTCTGTAATTCCAAGGAATAGGATTTATGAATATCTTAGCAGTAGCACTATACCCGAATTTGCCCGAAACCGCGTCGTTTATGCTGATAGGCTTCGTGGTCGTAATCGGGGTGTTGGCTTGCCTTATGCTTGCGACAATGCTTATGGGCATGCCTTTTAAAATGGCAGACCAGAAAGCGGCAAAGAAAGCGGCGCAAGCAAAAGAGCAGGCAAGGCTCGAAGCCGAAAAGCTCGCGAAGCAGCAAAACGCAAAGACTCAGGAGCTTGCGGGCGTCATAAGCTCGGCGGTTTACGCCGCGCTCGACGGCGCGCAGCACCGCATCGTCTCGGTAAAGCCCGCCGAAGGCCTCACGCCCGAAATCCTCGCGGTCCTCGCCGCGGCGGCTGCGACAGTTTCGGGCGGCGCGGTTTCAATCAGGCAAGCCCCCCCCGACTTCAACTGGGCGGCTTCCGGCAGAAACGCGATATTTGCATCAAAAACTCCAAAGAAATAACAAAAAAATTTTTAGAAAAAGAAAGAAGAAATAATATATGAAAAAATTACGCATCACAATAAATGGCACAGCATACGACGTTGAAGTAGAAGTTTTGGGCGAAGCTGCAAGAAGCTCCGCGCCCGCGCCCGTTGCGGCGGCTCCAGTGGCGGCAGCCCCCGTTGCCGCGGCTCCCAAGCCCGCGGCTGCCCCCAAGCCCGTTGCGGCGGCAGGCGGCAATTCCGTAACAAGCGCATTGGCGGCGGTCGTCGTTTCCGTCGACGTAAAGCCCGGCCAGCAGGTAAAGGAAGGCGACAAGCTCGTAACTTTGGAAGCGATGAAAATGAACACTTTTGTTTTCGCGCCAAAAGCCGGCACTGTCGGCGAAATCCATGTAAGCGCGGGCCAAAGCGTCGCTGAAGGCGATGTGTTGATAACATTGGCGTAAAAAAGTTTCCCGAGTTTGCCGCGCCGCAAAATGCGCGGCTCCCCCGGGAAAATCTGCTTTTTATCCTACAAAAAAGCGAACGTTAATCCGCGCTCTGCGCGGCCAAAAAATTTCACACAAATGCTAAATCAATTATTAGAAATCTTGACAGATTCCGGCCTGTTTTATGTGGACTGGAAGATGATTGTGATGTGGGTTGTCGTGGGCGTTTTGTTCTATCTGGCGGTAAGGCACCAGTTTGAGCCGCTTTTGCTCATCCCCATCGCATTCGGCGCGCTTCTTGCCAATTTGCCGACATTCGGCGTTGCCAACAAGCCCGCAGGCGATATAGCCTCGCCCGATACGGGCACAATGCAGTACGTCTTTGTTGCGGAGCAGGACAGCCTCTCGTCCCCGCGGCTTTTAAAAGACCAGCACGACACTCTCTGGAGGCTCTTCTCCGACGAAAAGGTAAAGGAAAATTCCCAAGAGGCAAAAGACGCTAAATTCGCGGAATTTGAAGCCAAAGCCAAGGAATATTTTGCCAAAGTCGAAAAGCTGACCGCCCCGAAAGCCAAAGAAGAAGGCAAAGCCGACTTATCGTTCAAGGGTCAAGGCATGCCGCAACTTCTTGCAATCGTCCGCCCCGAAAAGAAAATGGAGGGCGAAAGAGACTGGATGAACAAATCATGCAAAGTCCAGTTCAAAGGCAGGGAGCTCGACGTTTCGCCAAACGACAAGCTCGTATGGCTGAACTCCGAAGGCGTGGTCGACAAAATCAACTTTAAAGAGGGCGAGCATGTCGCCAAAAACCAGACGATTATCGAGCTTAAAAGCCCGCACGCCGGCGGCTTGTACCACTACATTTCACTCGGCGTTCTTCTGGAAATCTTCCCGCCGATAATCTTCTTGGGCGTCGGGGCTCTTACCGACTTCGGCCCGCTTATCGCAAACCCCAAAACGCTGATTTTGGGCGGGGCTGCGCAGTTCGGCGTCTTGGCGACATTGGCGTGCGCGATAGGCATCGGCTTTTCCGCGCCCGAGGCGGCTTCAATCGGCATTATCGGCGGCGCGGACGGCCCGACTTCGATTTTCACATCCAACAAGCTCGCGCCCCACTTGATGGCTCCGATTGCGGTTGCGGCGTACTCTTACATGGCTCTGGTTCCCGTAATCCAGCCGCCCTTGATGCGCCTTTTCACAACCGAAAACGAGCGCAAAATCAAGATGAAGAGCCTGCGCAAAGTCGGCAAGCTCGAAAAGCTCATCTTCTGCGTGTTCGTCACGATTTTCGTAATTATGCTCGTTCCCGACTGCTCGGCTTTGATAGGCATGCTTATGTTCGGCAACTTCATCAAGGAGTCTGGCGTATGCGAGCGCTTGAGTAAGTGCGCGCAAAACGAGCTTATAAACATCGTTACTATTTTCTTAGGTTCGTCAGTCGGACTTACAATGACGGCAGACCGCTTCTTGAATTCAAAGACTCTGTTCATCCTGGGGCTTGGCGTCGTGGCGTTTATGATTTCCACAGTCGCGGGCATCTTGATGGCGAAGTTCATGAATTTGTTCCTGAAGGAAAAGATAAACCCGCTCATCGGCTCGGCTGGCGTTTCTGCTGTTCCGATGGCGGCGCGCGTCTCGCACGTCGAGGGGCAGAAGGCGGACCCGAGCAACTTCCTTTTGATGCACGCCATGGGCCCGAACGTCGCGGGCGTCATCGGCACGGCGGTTGTTGCGGGATATTTCATCTCGACCTTGAAGGGAATGTAAAAATCGCCTTTCAAACAAAAAATTTTAAGGGGCGCCGACGGCGTCCCTTTTTTTGCGCCCTATTAAAAAAAAACCCCCGCCCCGCCACTGAAAAAAAGAGTTGGGCTTAATCGATTGAGCGGAAAGCCCGCGGCTTAAAAAAATTAAAATTTTGCGCGTTTTTTCGTTGAAGAAAAAAAAACATAGGTATTCAATTAGCGCAATTTTTAAATTCATAAGAATAATTATGGCTTACAAAATTATGACGGCGGAAGAGGCTGCGAGCCTCTTCAAAATCGG
>JAFXRX010000131.1 GCA_017526045.1 Opitutales bacterium | reverse complement strand
TACGGCGCACAGAAGAAAAACAATCCGCGCCCCATGTTTTTTAATATGGCAGGAAGCGCAGGGCAAAAGAGTTAGAGCAAAGCATAACGGGGACAGCAAAAAAGGCGGCGAGAGAGTGTATTAAATACATACTCGACCGAGCCGCCTTTTTTGATCCCGGAGTTATGCAAAGCTATAACGCTTTTGCACCGCTTCCGTCCCGTCAGTTTCCATAATAATAGACCTTAGTCCCGTCCGGCAGAACATCTATGCGCACAACCTTCGAGGGCGTCGCGGGCGCGACAACAGTGGTCGTTGTGGTCGTGGCAGTCGGCGTTGCCGCAGCGTTTATGACCGCGCCTGCAAGCAGCGATCCGCCGATTACAGCCGCGGGAATCCACCAGTCGCCGCCATGGTGGTGGTGGTAATGATGCCCGCCATGGTGCATGGGAGGAGGCGGAGGAAATCCGCGGCCGCCGCCGGGCACAGGCCGCGCGAAAGTTGCCGCCGCCATTAACCCCGACAGAGCCAGAGCCAACAATATTTTTGCTTTTTTCATATTACCCCCTTTTGTTTCGAGTTAAATTTTGCCTCCGCGCGCAAATTTAAAAATTCGCCACTTTATTCAACAAGATAAAACGCCGCGGAATTGAAAAAGTTGCAAAATTTTTTCGCGGGCACGTTTTTTGCCGAAAAAATTTCGCATACACAATACATCTCGCGAGATATAAAAATTTATCACGCGAAAAATAAAATTCTTGCCATTATAAAAAATATTCTGATTTTAAAATTTCATGCAAAACGATTTTTTAGGCGGATACGAGATGCTGCGAAAAATTGGCTCGGGGGGCTACGGCGCCGTATATCTTGCAAAAAAAGGGGGCACAAAAAAATATTTCGCCCTCAAAATAATAGAAAGCGAAAAGGCTCCGCGCGAAATTTCGGCGTTTAAAAAATATCAAACGCTGTCGCTCGAAAAAAAATCGTTCATATGCCCGATAGCCGATTTCGGCAGCGCGGACGGGCTTTTTTACTACGCAATGCCGCTTGCAGACGCGCTTGAAACCTCTAAAAACATTTCGCCCGAAAACCCGAACTGGGAGGCGCGCTCGCTTTCAAACGAAATCCGCCTGATGGGCGAAAGCCCGGAGAAAAAGTGGTTTTCGGCGGAGGAAATCCGCGAATACATAAAGCCGATTTTCGACGCCGCCATATTTTTGGGCGAAAACGAAACGCTGCACCGCGACATCAAGCCCGACAACATTCTCTTTTTCGGCAGCAAGCCGCGGCTATGCGACATCGGGCTTCTCGCCGACGACACCAAGAGCCTCTCGGGCATGGGCACGCCGTTTTTTTCCGCGCCGAACTGGTATTTGTCAAGCGGAGGCAACCCCGACATGTACGGGCTTGCGACGACTTTTTACATGCTAATTTCGGGCAACTTCCCCGACCTCATAGGCCGCGCCGCGTACAACTTCCCCGAAAAAATAAAAGACGCGCTTTCCGAGAAGGAGCAGCAAAGGTACAAGCACTGGATGCGCTGCATTTACCGCGCCCTCGCGCAAGCCCCGAACGAAAGGTACGTAAGGCTGCAGGACTTCCTCGAAGCCGTAATGTCCGACGACTTCGAAATATCCAAGTCAACCCCGGCCAAAAGCCAAAAAAAATTCGGCAAGAAAAAAATCGCGGTTTGCGCCCTTGTATGCCTTTGCGCCGCCGCGCTCCCCGCGCTTTATCTTTTGCGAAAGCAAAAAAGCACTGCAACCAACGCGGACGCCGCCCGGCAAACAGGCGAACAATTTTCAAATGCCCAGCCGGGCAAAGAAAGCATTTTTAAAAAATTATACCCCGAATACAGCGCGCAAGAAGCGGCGGAAGAGCAAACCAAGTCGGCGGAATTGTCGCTTAAAAGCCTCAAATCCGCAAAGCCATACCTGACGGACAAAGAGTACGCAAGGCATGTGCACGGCATTTTAAAATTTGTTCTGCGTGATAAAATCAAAGACGGCGCGAGATAATAAGCGTATGAACATTCCAAACACGCCGCAAACAATTATCGAGCAGATGTCCGACGACGAGAAGATTGAAATCTGGAACGGCGCATGGCAGCGGTTCTTCGACATCTACCACGCCACTCTGCGCGTAATGGTGATGAACTCGTTCTTCCGCCAGCAGTGGTACAACGTCTCGAACACAGTTCTCGACGAAGTCGTCGCCGACGTCGCCTTCACTGTCCTCAAAATCTTTTCGCTGAAAAAATACGACAAGAGCAAGGGCAAATTCCGCAAGCTGCTTTTGCACATATCAAACCTAAGGACGGTGGATTTCATCCGAAGGCACCAAAAGTCGAATCTCAACGTCTCGCTTGAATGCGACGGAATAGACTATGAAAATATTTTGAAGGACGCCTGCGCCGACCCAGCCGAAGAGCTTTCCGCCGAGGAAGGCAACGCTTTCAAAAACGCAATGTTCTACGACGTTTACAACGCCCTGCGCCACACCCTCGACCCGCGCACATGCGCCGCGTTCGAGGCTATAAAGCTCGAGGGCAAAAAGCCCAAAGACGTCTCCGAAGAGCTCGGAGTGTCGCTAAACTCCGTAAACAATATGGTCTACCGCGTGGTTTCAAAATTGAAAGACGCCATAAAAAACACGCAAAACGGAAAGGATTTTTAATATGGACAAAGAAACCTGCGAAAAGCTTACGCCCGACGAAGAGGAAATTTTAAAGAGGCTGCAAAACGCCTACAAATCGATAAATTCGCTCAAAGAAACGCCGACGCACAAAAAGGTGATGCTTGAAATCGAGCAAAAAATACGCAGGCAAAAGCGCGCCGAAAGCTCCAAGTAAAGCGGGGCTCACTGCGCCAAAATTTTTGCGAGCCGCAGCGCGCTTTCAAGGCTCTTGAAGCTCGCAAGCCCCTTGCCCGCAATGCCGAAAGCCGTGCCGTGGTCGGGGCTTGTGCGCGCGAATTTCAGCCCCATCGAAATATTTACGGCGTTGTTAAAATCGACGCTTTTTAAAGGAGCGAGCCCCTGGTCGTGGTACATCGCCACAGCCGCGTCGAACTCGCCGCGCATCATTCTGTCGAACACCGTGTCGGGCGGCAGGGCAAGGCTCAAGCCCGCGTGCTTTTTTTGCAGATTTTTTGCGAGCGGATTTATCAGATTTATCTCCTCGCTTCCCAAAATGCCGCCCTCGCCCGCGTGCGGATTGAGCCCGCAAAGGGCGATTTTTGGCTCGGGATTTTTGCGGATTTTCCGCGCCAAAATTTCCGCAGCCTCGACAGCCCTGGAAATGTTCTCTTTTGAAATCGCGTCGGGAACATTTCTTAGAGGGATGTGCCACGTTGCAAGCGTTACAATCATGCGCGAGCCCGCAAAGCTCATGACGGCGTCCCCGCCCCATTTTTGCTGGAAAAATTCCGTCTGCCCGACGAAATTCGGGCAAACCTCAACCATGCAAATTTTGCTCACGGGACAAGTCGCAACCGCGCCATACCTGCCCTCCATGCAACCCAAGGCGGCGGCTTCCAAGGCGTCCAAAGCAAGCTGCGCGCCCGCCCTGCATGGCTTGCCCGGCTCGAAATTCCCGCATGAAGAAATCTCGCGCTTGCCGATAAAATCCGGCAGATTTTCCAGAAGGCGCGCGTGCGCCAAAACCTCGACGCCGCGGGCTTCTAGCGGATTTGCCTTCGCCCACGCCGCGATTATTTCGGGGCCGACGCCCGACGGGTCTCCCACTGTAAGCGCGATTTTTTTCATGAAAAAATTTTTTATTCGCCCCTTGCGTGCGGCCTTAATATCGGCTTTATCGCCTCTCCCTCAAAGAAGAAACGCGCGAAAATTTCGCCCTCTTTTGTCTTTGCCATGCCATTTTCAAAAGCCTCTTTTGCGTTTTTGCGCGGGTTGCCCGAGGCGTAAATGAAGCTGTAAAGATGCTTGAGCTCGGCAATCGCCTCGCGCGAAACCTTGCGGCGCATGAGCCCGACTAGGTTTAAGCCCGCAATATTGTTGCGCTCGAAGGCGTTGACGTACGGGGGAATGTCCATGGAGCAGGCGGCGTTGCCGCTTACCATTACGCCGCAGCCGACCCTGATTTTCTGGTGCAGCATTACGCCTCCCGAAATGAAGGCGTCGTCGCCGACAACGACGTGCCCGCCAAGCGCGGTAAAGTTTGCGACAATCACGCGGTCGCCCAAAACGCAGTCGTGGCCGACGTGCGTGTTCGACATCAAAAGGCAGCCTTTGCCGACTATTGTCGACTTTCCCTCGAAAGTCGCGCGGTGGACAGTCGAGCCCTCGCGCACAGTCGTGCCGTCGCCGATTTCGACAAAAGTTTCGAGATTTTTGTCGAAGTGCAAATCCTGCGGAAGCCCCGCGATTGTCGAGAACGAGCAGATTGCGCAGTTTGCGCCAATCCGCGCGCCGCCGCAAATTCGGGCGTGGGGCTCGACTACGGTGTTTGCGCCGATTTGCGCGCCGCCCTCAATAATTGCGTACGCGCCGATTTGCGCTGTGGGGTCGATTTTTGCGTTTTCGCCGATGACGGCGGTCGGATGAATGTTTGCCATAAAATACAATAAATTTTTACACAACAATACACCACGCGCTCCAAATATAAAGCAAAAATTTTTCTCTGCGCCCCAAAAATCGCCCCGCGCAAAAAATTGTTGAAAGAAGCCCGCGCCCCTGCATAATCTTAGTCTTAAAAAAAATCGAACTTATGGATTTTATTTATGAAAAATTAGTCCGCCCCGTTTTTTTCAGGCAAGACCCCGAAACAGTCCACCACTTGGCGGTAAAGGGTTTGCAATGCCTCGGGGCAATCGCGCCCCTGCGCGCGGCGATGGAGAAATTCAACCTCGTCCGCGATGAAAAGCCCACGGAAGCTTTCGGCGTAAAATTCCCGAATAAAATCGGACTGGCGGCGGGCTTTGACAAAGACGCGCTCGTCTGGCGCGCGATGCCCGCCCTGGGTTTCGGGCACGTCGAAATCGGAACGGTTACCTGCCACGACCAAGCCGGCAACCCCAAGCCGCGCATATTCCGCTACCCCAAAGACGAGGCTATCGTAAACTTTTGCGGCTTTCCAAACGACGGCGCGGAAACAATCGCGGAGCGCCTTTCAAAGTCGCGCGCCCAAAAAACAAAAAAAGTTCCGCTGGGCATAAACATAGGAAAATCGAAAATCACGCCCATCGAGGACGCCGCGCAGGACTACATATTTTCGTACAACAAGCTCGCCGATTTTGCGGACTACTTTACGGTTAACGTAAGCTGCCCCAACCTGCCCGAACTGCGCAAGCTGCAAAGCAAGGGCGACCTCGAGCGGCTAATGTCCGCGCTCAAAGACGCCGACGCGGAGCGCGCCGAAAAATTCGGCAAGGCGAAAGTCCCCTTCCTTGTAAAAATCGCGCCCGACCTGACTTTCAGGGAAATCGACGACGTCATAGAGACCGTCGAAAATCTGGGCTTGGGCGGGATTGTGGCGACGAACACGACGACCTCGCGCCCCGAAAAATCGGCATACGAAACGAGGGGCGGCTTGAGCGGCTCCCCGATATTCGATAAGTCGCGCGAAGTTGTCGCCTACATCTGCAAAAACACGAAAAAGCCTGTCATCGCAGTCGGCGGGATTTCCGACACCGAAAGGGCGGCGAAAATGTTCGACGCGGGGGCATGCCTTGTGCAGATTTACTCGTCGTTCATATTCAAGGGCCCGTTTTTTGCCAAGGAGCTCGCAAAGTCCCTCTACTGGCGAAGCGGCGCAAAATGGCTTTAAAAATAGGATAAAATTTTTGCGCACATCAAAAAAAAGACGCCAAAAAAAGCGTCTTTTTTTTGCAAAAACATCAACGCAATCAAGCCAAAGTTTTGTGGCGGCGCAAAAAAAGCGCGGGACAAAAAACGCCCCGCGCAAAAGAAGAAAAATTTTTATCAAAGAGCCGACAAGCCCTTTTCGCCCGTGCGTATGCGGATTACGTCGTCGACGGGCATAACAAAAATTTTGCCGTCGCCGATTTTGCCCGTCTTTGCCGACTTCATGATTGTTTCCACAACCTTTTCCGCAAGCTCCGAGGGAACGCATATATCCAAAACGAGCTTCGGCAGCAGCTCGCTTGTGTATTCGCTGCCGCGGTAAATTTCAGAGTGCCCCTTCTGGCGGCCGAAGCCCTTGACTTCCGTAACGGTCATCCCCTCGACCCCGATTTCCGCCAAGCCCGCCTTGACTTCCTCAAGCTTGAAGGGTTTTATTATCGCTTTTATCATTTTCATAATTGCCATATTTTTTTATTTGCGGCGGAAAATCGCAAGCTTTTTTAAGCCCGAAAATTTCAATCCTCCAGAAATATGGCAAACCTGCCCTCTCGGCTTTCAAAAATTTTGCAATTCGCCCCGTACGCCCTGCGCAGGTTTTCCGCGGTCAAGACTTCGCGCGGGGAGCCGAATGCGAAAATCTCCCCGCAGTGCATCAGCGCGATTTTATCAGAGTAGAGGCTCGCCAAATTCGCGTCGTGCAAAATCGCTACGACCGCGCTGCCCTCGGCGGCGAATTTTTTTGCGGCTTTGAGCGCGCAGTTTGCGTTTTTCGGGTCGAGGTTCGAATTGGGCTCGTCGAGCAGAAGCATTGTGCCTTTTCTGCCCTTTGCGCCGAGCTGGCAAAGGGCCCTTGCAAGCTCGGCCCTGCGCCGCTCGCCGCCCGAAAGCCGCGTGAAAATGCGCTTTTCGAAGCCTTTAAGCCCCGCGGCTTCAAGGGACGCCATCGCGATTTCGACGTCGCTTTTCGACGAAAAGAACCCGCCGCAGGCGTAGCGGCCGAGCAGCACGAAGTCCAAAACCGAGCTTTCGAAATTAAATTCGCAGTCCTGCGCAAGCACCGCGCGGATTTTTGCCGCCTCCATGTCGGAATATTCGCCCGAATTTTTGCCGCAAATTTTAACGCTTCCGGACTTCGGCTTCAACAGCGAGCAGACCACCTTGAAAAGCGTGCTCTTGCCCGCGCCGTTCGCCCCCAAAATCGAAACAAATTCGCCGCTTTTTACGCTGAGGCTCACGCTTTTTAAAACCTCGCGCTCCCCGTATGCAAAACCCAGATTTTCGACTTCAAGCATTGCCGTTTCTCCTTAAAAGATACATGAAAAACGGCGCGCCCAAAATCGCCGTTATGACGCCGATTGGAATTGTGTCAAGCGGCGAGTAAAGCCTTGCGGCGATGTCGGCAAACACGACCAATGCCGCGCCGAACGCCGACGAAAGCGGCAAAAGAAAGCGATTGTCGGGGCTTGTCAGCATCCTGCAAATATGCGGGACGACAAGGCCGACAAAGCCGATTATCCCGCACATTGCAACGGCTGCGGCGGTCATCACGGCCGCGCAAAAGATTGAAAGCTTCTGCAAAAAATTAACGTTCGCGCCCGCAAGCCTCGCGCCGTCGGAGCCGAGCATCATCATGTTGAGCCCGCGCGAGTTTGCCATGAGCAAAATCCACGCCGGAAGCCCCAGGGCCGCCGCGCAAAAAATCTCGCGCCACGAGCAGTTTTCGAGCGAGCCTAGAGTCCAAAACACAAAGCCCTTCACGCCCGCCTCGCGCACGCTGTACATAAAAAAGCCGACCATCGCCCCGCAAAACGCGTTGATTGCAATGCCCGCAAGCAGCATCGAAAAAGCCGAGAGCCTGCCGTTTATCCGCCCGAGCCGCCAAATGGCGAAAGTCGCCGCGAGCCCGAAAAAGAGGGCTGAAATCTGCACCGAAAACGCGAACGCAGCCCCCGCGCTTATCGCGATTGCAGCCCCGAGAGCCGCTCCGGAGCTTACGCCCGTTATCGAGGGGTCTGCGAGCGGGTTTTTAAAAAGAGTCTGCATTGCAACGCCCGCTCCCGCGAGCATCATGCCGCAAAAAACGCCCGCCGCAAGGCGCGGAAGGCGGATTTCCAAAATTATGTCGCGGGAAGTTTCATCGGATGCGCCGCCGAAAAGAGCCCCGAAAACCTCCGAAGGCGGGATGTCCTCCGAGCCCGCGCAAAGCGAAATTGCGCCAAGCAAAAGCAAAATCGCGCAAGAGAGAATAAAAAATATCCAAAACCTGCGCACGGCTTTTCCAGGCTATCGCCCCATGGGCCTGCGGGGCGCAAAGCCTCCCTTTGTGGGAGCCTGCGGACGCGCGGGGGCTTCGTTTGAGCGCATTCTGTAAACGATGCGCGCCTTCTCTATATCCTGCGGGGTCATTTCCATTTTGACCCTGTCGCCAACTGTCAGCTTTATGAAGTTTTTGCGCAACTTGCCCGATATGTGCGCAAGAACAGTGTGCCCGTTGGACAATTCAACACGAAACATTGTGCCGGGAAGCACCGACACAACTTTACCTTCTACTTCTACGCAGTCTGCCATTTAAAATATATTGATATTTTTGCTGTAATTTTTTCTATTTGTGTTTTTTATATGGCAATAGTCAAGATTTTTTAAAAACAATATGAAAGACAAAACTTTCCCGCAATGTCCGTTTGAGCCTTTGAGGCACTCGTTTCTAAGCCGCGACGACGAGTTTTTCATGAAGCTTGCATACAACCAGGCTTTGAAGGCGTGGGAAGAGGGCGAAGTCCCCGTGGGCGCGGTAATAGAGTACGGCGGCGATGTCGTGGCGCAGGCGCACAATATGGTTGAAACCCTGCAAGACCCCACCGCGCACGCCGAAATTCTGGCGATTACCCAGGCCGCCAAAAACATCGGCGACTGGCGCTTGAACGGCTCGACTTTGTACGTCACAAAAGAGCCCTGCCCGATGTGCTCGGGCGCGATTGTAATGGGCAGGGTAAGCCGCGTCGTCTTCGGCGCGCCCGACCCGAAAATGGGCTTCATGGGGGGAGCCGCGAAATTTCACGAAATGTCGGGGCTTAACCACAAGACCATTGTTGCCGATTTAGTTTTGAAAGACGAATGCGTAAACCTCATAAAAACGTATTTTCTTTTGAAGCGCAAACTCTCAAACAACCAAACTCCAACCGAACAAGACGATGAACTCTGCTCTTAAAAAAATTCTTATCTGCTCTTTTATTTTTACATTCTTAACCTCAACATTCGCAAAAACAATGAAATACGAACTAACCCCCCTTCCCTACCCCTGCGACGCGCTCGAGCCCTGCATCGACGCCGAAACAGTAAAGCTGCACCACGGCAAACACCAGGCAAACTACGTGGCAAACCTCAACGCCGCCCTCGAAAGCGCGCCCGAATTCGACGCGCCCGAAAGCCTGCGCGAGCTTGTCTCGAACCTCGGCTCCGCCCCCGAAAAAATCCGGACAGCCCTGCGCAACAACGGCGGCG
>JAFXRX010000130.1 GCA_017526045.1 Opitutales bacterium | reverse complement strand
TACTGTATGAAGCGTTTTATTTTTGCTGTTTTTGCGGCGCTTGCCCCCTCGCTTTTGCCCGCGGGCGGGGCGGCGGATTTCGCGCGCGGCTCGAATATTTACTCTTTGCGGATTTTCAATTTGGCTGTCTCGCAGAATTTGGCAAAGCCCGCGGAAAATCTCGCGCTCGCCCCCGCGCCAATTCAAAACCAGGGCGCGGCGTTTTATTTTGCGGGAGAAAATCCGCAAATTCGCGCGGCGTTTTGCCTGCCCGAAAATCCGCGGGAGTGCCTCGAATTTTTCGAAAAATTCGGCGGCGGGATAAATTTTCGAAGGGACGGCGCGCTCTCGATGTCGCCCGCAATTTTCACAAAAAGATTTTTGCCGCTGAAGCCGGATTTTGCAAAAACCGCAAAGGCTTTTTCGCTTGGCTTGGACAGCTTCAACCCCGAATTGCCCGAGGTCGCGGCGTTAAAAATAGGGCAGTGGCTCGACTGGATTTCTTTTTCAAGGCACAAGGATGTTTTTTTGCCAAGCTTCGTGCCCGCGGATGCGAATGTTTTTTGGCTTTCCTCCGCGGTATTCGATTTTTCGCGCGTTCAGGCGGATTTTTCCGCGCCGCTAAAATTCACGTTCAATAGCGGCAAAGCAGTCGAAAAGCAGGCAGCCGTCTTTTCCGCGGGAACGGCCGCGGGCGAGTTTTCGGGCTTTGACGCCGCAATTCTCAACCCGCCAAACTGCGAATTTTCCATTGTGTTTTTCAAGCCGAAAAATTCCGAAAGGGCGAAAAATTTTCTTTCGACGCTCGACGCCGAAACATTCGAAAATTCATTCAAAGTCTTGAAGCTTTTGGCGGGCGAAAAGGGCTCTGGAACCCAGATTGCAGTGCCGCGCTTCCAGATTTCAAGCGGGCTTGTGAATTTAAATTCCGCCGTTTCGGCAAGCGGGGCGCAGGCGGTTTTCGGGGAAAATCTATATCCGAAATTTTCTTCCGAAAAGCTGAAAGTCGGCAATGTTTTGCAGGCGTGCTCGCTTTCTTTGATGTGCGGGGCGCCTTTGGCTGCCAATCAAATCTCCGCAAAAACTTTTGCGCTGGACAGGCCTTTTGCCGTCGCGGTGGCGGATTATAATTCGGGCAGAATAATTATGCTTGCGGCTGTGGAGAACCCGAAAAAGCGTTGATAAACGCCGCAAATAAATGTTTGTCTTTTTGCAAAAGAAAATGTTTTTTAGGGCAAAAAATATATAGTTTTAATTTATGGTTTTCAGGCAGAAAAAATTTACAATCGCGCTTTGCTACGACTTTGACGGGACGCTTTCGCCAAACAACATGCAGGAGTATTCGTTCATCCCCAAGCTGCAGCAAGAGCCCAAAAAATTTTGGGAGGACACCTCGAAGCTCGCCAAGCAAAACGACTGCGACTTGATTTTGGCTTACATGTACCTCATGTGCCGCCGCGCCCGCGAGCAGCGCATCCAAATCCGCCGCCAAGACTTTGTGAACTTCGGCAAGAACGTCGAATTTTTCAAGGGGCTCACCCCCGAATTCAACCGCGAAAGCGTCAACGGAGAGCTGTTTTCGCCGATTGTCCCCGACTGGTTCGAGCGCACAAAAAACTACGCAAAAACTTTCGGCGCGGAGCTGAAGCATTACGTGATTTCGTCGGGGCTCAAAGAGATGATTGAAGGCTCCAAAATCGGCAAAAAGTTCGACAAAATTTTCGCCTCGTCTTTTATGTACGACGAAAACGGCATTGCGGTGTGGCCGGCGGAAGCGATAAACTACACGACCAAGATGCAGTACCTTTTCCGCATAAATAAAGGCGTCTTGGACATTCAAAAAACAATCAACCACTACATGCCAGAGCCCGACCGCCCCGTGCCGTTCAAGCGCATGATTTATTTCGGCGACGGCATGACCGACATCCCCGCGATGAAGCTTGTCAAAAGCCAGGGCGGCTATTCGATTGCAGTGCACGACGGCTCGCGGCGCAAGGGCAAGAGCTCCGAAAAGCTTTTGAACGAAAACCGCGTAAATTTTGTCGCCAAGGCGGACTACTCCGCGGGCAGCGCGCTCGAAGCCCAGGTGATGCGCGTCATAGCAAAAATCGCCGCCGAACATGAAGTGGAAAAAGGGCGGTAGCTTTTTTAAAAGTTTTTTGCGGGCGATTTTTCTTTGAATTGCGGGCTGTTTTCGGTTTTTTATTTAGGCGCATTCAAAAAAAGTTGCACCGCAAGTCTTTAGTTGTTCGGCTGATGCAAATCTTTAAAAAAATTTTTAAAAAAAGTTCTTGCATTTGAAAATAAAAAGTCCACTGTGATTATCCTTTCTCTTAAAAAGGGGATGAGTTCTTTGAAAAATCTCGAAAAAAAACTTTTTCAAAAAAAATTGAAAAAAGTTAAAAAAAGATTTGACAAAGCAAATTGGAAAGTTCCTAATTGGGGGCTTTCACACTTATGAAAGCGCCTTGAGCGTTTTCCGCTAAGTTAAGCTCGTTGGCAGTTTTCCTGAAAAGATTTTTTTAATCTT